>LUYY01000191.1 GCA_001603415.1 Bacteroidales bacterium Bact_07
GTAGAGTTAGACGATGAACTAACTACCGCTATTGTTGTTGAAAAGATTGAATAGCTGAGTTGTTTTTTTACTTTGATTTTTTTATATCTTTAGCAAAATTTAAAAAGCCATGGGAGAGAAGACCAGATATTCGGACGAGGAGTTGGCAGAATTTAAGGAAATTATTCTGCAAAAACTCGAAAAGGCACGCCGGGATTACGAAATCCTGAAGAGTGCCATTACCATGGATGAGAGTAACGATACCGAGGACACCTCGCCAACCTTTAAGGTTTTGGAGGAAGGCGCTTCGACCCTCTCGAAGGAGGAAGCCGGACGATTGGCTCAGCGCCAGCTCAAGTTTATACAACACCTTGAGGCTGCCCTGGTGCGTATCGAGAACAAAACCTATGGTATTTGCCGCGAAACCGGTAAACTGATTTCTAAAGAACGCCTCCGTGCCGTTCCACACGCAACGCTTAGCATCGAAGCTAAGAACAGTCAACGATAGCTGTAAGTGTTAATATTTATTTCTTATCAAAGCGACCGTTTGGTCGCTTTTACTTTTTATATTAGTTTTACACCTTAAATGGTTAACCTATGAAATTCAACAAGAAACACTTAGCCTTTCTGATAATCCTTCTTATCCTGGTAATCGATCAAGCCCTAAAGATCTGGATTAAAACCAGCTTTGCCATTGGCGATGAGATGAAAGTGATTGGAAATTGGTTCATTCTGCACTTTACCGAAAATCCGGGCATGGCCTTTGGTTTAAAGTTCTGGGGTATTTGGGGAAAAATTGGGTTAAGCATATTCCGTATTGCTGCAATTATTGCCATTGCATGGTATCTTAATCACCTTATTAAGCAACAGGTAAAAACAGGTATCATTGTAGGCCTTTCACTTATCCTTGCTGGAGCCATTGGAAATATTATCGATAGCGCATTCTACGGTTACCTTTTCGATAGTGGAACAATCTACAACGACCAGTTCAACCAATGGGTATCGTACTATGGCATTTCAAAATTGAATTTTGTTGGCTACGCAGGATTCCTTCAGGGTTGTGTGGTCGATATGTTTTACTTCCCAATAATCGATACCGTTTTACCATCGTGGATTCCCTTTATAGGCGGTGAACACTTTGTGTTCTTCAGGCCCGTATTCAATATTGCCGACTCATCCATAACTGTAGGGGTTATATACCTACTACTTTTCCACCGAAACACGCTTTTTGGTCAACACGTAAACCAAAAATCATAGAGGCTATGAACCGCAAAGTTGTAATCATTATGGGCTCAAAGGCTGACCTTGACTGGGCCAACCAAATTGTAGCAGTGCTTAAAGGTTTTGGAATCGAAACCGTAACACGTATTGCATCGGCCCATAAGGTGCCGCTCAAGTGCTATGAGCTGATTAAACATTACGAGAAAGAAAACGTGGTGTTTATCACCATAGCCGGCATGAGCAATGCATTAAGCGGTTTTACCGATGCCCAAACCCACTGCCCGGTAATTGCCTGCCCCCCATACAGCGATAAATTTGGAGGGGCTGATATTTACTCCAGCCTACGCATGCCTTCGGGTGTTGCCCCGCTCACCATTCTTAGCCCCGAAAATGCGGCTATTGCTGCCGCAAAAATAATTGGGCTATCGAACCCCGATATTCAGAAAAAAATTGCTGAATATCAGGAAAAGAAACGAACTGAGATTGAAGAGGCCGATAAAAATCTGCAGTAATTGTTATAAATGGGAATAGTTGGCGTTGACATTGACCGTGCTGCATCAATTATAGCTAACGGTGGGGTTGTGGCTTTCCCTACCGAAACGGTTTATGGGTTGGGTGCAAATGCCCTTAATCCTAATGCTGTAGCCAAGGTTTTTGCACTAAAGGAGCGGCCTTCGTTCGATCCGTTAATTGTCCATATAGCATCGGTCGATAGCATTGGCCTTCTAACCCCAAGCACCGATTCCAGAATTTTTCGGTTAGCCGAGCGCTTTTGGCCGGGTCCACTTACCATAGTTGTTCCTAAAAGCAACATTGTTCCGGGTATTGTAACCTCCGACCTCGAAACGGTTGGCATCCGCATGCCCAACCACCCCATTGCCCTTGAGCTCATCAAGAAATCGGGGTGTGTAATTGCAGCCCCCAGCGCCAATAAGTTTGGTCGGGTTAGCCCTACACGCGCCGAGCACGTGCTAAAGCAACTACCCGATGTGAATTACATACTCGATGGTGGTAAAACCACAGTTGGCATTGAATCGACCGTGGTAACACTCGACAACGAAGGATTCATCATTTTGCGCCATGGTGCAATTACCCATAACCACTTGGCGCAAGTTGTTAATCCATCGAGCGCACATCTGCCCCAAAAAGGCTTGGCATCGCCCGGACTGCTTAAATCGCACTATAGCCCAAACAAACCATTATACATTGCTGGTGAAACCAGCAAATCCATTGACCCATCGAGGGCGGGATATATTGCCTTTGGGAAAAAGCCAGAAGGTAACTACAAACTTGTAGAGTACCTATCGGAAACGGGCGATATGGTAGAAGCGGCAGCACATCTTTTTGAAAAAATACATGCCTTTGAGGACTCCGATGTGGAATACATAATTGCCGACCCCGTACCTGAGGTAGGTATTGGAATTGCCATTATGGACAGGTTGCGTAAAGCGGCTTACAGGTATAGGTAAAGTTGTTCGTTTATAGTTGAGTGTTGTTCGTTGACCAGTCCCCTCATGTCATGCTCAGCCCAGTCGAATTTGAAGAACGCACGCGTCAGAAGACGCGCGCTAACTAGAGGCAACTAAACACCAAAAACCTAACACTAAACACTTTATCCTTTATCCTTAAATCTTAAACATTACTTGCATAGGCAAGTGTTCCAACGCTAACCTTAACGTCAACAGAGTCTAAAAGGGTTTGGGCACAGGTTTCAAGAGTTGCCCCAGTAGTTATAACGTCATCAACCAGGAGCACATGCCCCTTTTCAATCTTCTCGGGATTTTTGACAGCGAAAGCCCCAGCAATGTTTTGCATACGCTCAATGCGCGACTTTTTGGTTTGCGTTTGCGTGTAAACGTTCCTCAGCAGAACATCGGTTACTACAGGCACTCCCATAGCCTCCGACAACCCTTTAGCTATAACCTCGGCCTGGTTGTATCCACGTTCCCTAAACCGCTTGGGATGCAACGGTACGGGAACTATTGCCGTTATCGGCTTATATAGGTCAGAGTTCCTCAACTCTAACCCAAACTGTCTGCCAAGGAACACGCCAATATCATCGCGTCCCTGATATTTCAGCATATGCAAAAGTTTGCGGTAACGACTACCCTTGCGGAAGAAGAAGAATGAACAGGCATGATCCACGTTAACCCTACCCCAAAATATTTGCGATACAGGATTATCGGGCCAATTCCAAAATCGGGTTCGGGGAATATGGTACAAACAGGAGGTGCATAGCACCTCCTCGTATAGCGAAAGCCCATCGTGACAAACGGAGCAAACGTTAGGATAAAAAAGGTTGATAAAATCGTATGTAATACGTTTTACCCCATAAAATTTAGTTGCTTCGGGTCCACTCCACCTCTTTCCCAATGAAAGAGAAACCTATGTAGCCCTTAACATGGAGTAAATTATAGTTCCCATCGTCGAACCACATGTAGCACTTGTAGGTTTTCCCCTCCTTGGGATTATAGATTGTGCCATCAACCCACTGGCTATCCTTGTAAACAAATCCATCGAGCATTCTTAGACCCATAATCGGCCTATTTTGCAACTTGGCATCGGGATTCTTATCGTCAACCTTGGGTTTCCCATCCTTGTTGGGTTCCTTTAGCCAAGTAATCTCACCGTAGAATTTCCCCTTGGCATCCTTCTTAATGGTAACTTTGGAATCGCCGTACTGGGTTAGCCATGTACCAAGAACCTTATCCTGATGCTGTGCCATTGCCGGCACCAGTATCATCAATGCAAATGCAAGCAACAATAACTTCTTCATAGTAATTTTAGGTTGGTTACGAATTTCAATATTAGCGAATTTTTATCAATTACCTAATTTCAACGATAAAACATCCCTGATACTTGGCTTGCGCGTTTTGCTTTGCCTTCTCGGCATCGGCTCGGGAAGTAAATGGGCCAATGAGTACCTTAAAAAGACGCTCGTTGCTAACCGTTAAAACCTGAATGCAAGGCCTCTTTCCAAATTGTTCCTGGGCATCAGCTAAAACGGTAAAAATATTGGCCTGCTCCTTGAAGCTGCCTAACTGTAAGTAAAATCCCTTTTTGATTTGTTTTTGGACCTCAACCGAAAAATACTCTGCTGATTCGGATACGCCGGTTTGCAGATTGCTCTTTGTTTCATTGGCTTGAGCAGCAACTGCTACCTTACCCGCATCGCCTGGCTGGTTTTTGGGGGCCTCCACCTTTGGCTCAAGTTTTACCCCCTGGTTATCTATCACCTCTATTCTTACCCTTGCAATCCCTTTGCCTATCATTCCAAGCCTCTCGGCTACCGATTTTGAAACATCAGTTATTCTGCCGGGCACAAATGGACCCCTATCGTTTACCCGGGCTATGGCCGATTGGTTGTTATCCAAATTGGTGATTTTAACCAGTGAACCGAATGGGATGGAAACATGGGCACAGGTTGCCTTTAAGTGGCTGTATCGCTCACCCGATGCTGTTACCCTGCCCTCTAAACTATCGTCGTAAATTGATGCATTCCCTTCCTGAACATAACCTACCTGACCGGAGGTAAGCAAGGGTATAAGCCAAAAAAGAATTAGTACCGATTTGTGCATTACTGTATAGCTTGGTTTAAGAACTTTATCAATGGGCTCAACGTTTCAAATACCTCAATTGTCCTGCGATCAAAATCGGGATGTATAAGCTCCTGATCGGTAAAATCGCATGAGGGTGTTATATGTTTCAATCGGAGAAAATGATCTAACTCCGAATCGAACTCAAACCCAGCAGGTGTGCGTTTAGCCTGTTCAACGCCCTCCCAGGTAAAGGTTGATTTAAACTTGGGATTGTTGATAATTGAAAGGAACTCGGTACGGTTATCAACCATGGCCATGCGTACCTCTTTCATAACGGGAGTAGGAGCCATATACAGTCCTCCCGAAGCAAACGAACTCCCGGGCTGGATATGGATGTAGTACCCGCAGCTGTTGCTCTTCCTTCCACCTGGGGCAATAAAAGCCCCAAAGTTCTCCTTGTACGGATTTTTATTGGCCGAAAAACGAACATCACGGTATATGCGGAAAGTGCAATCGCGGGGCTCAAGAGCGCCTATCGATTTATCGAATCGGCTAATGCCCGCTATCAATGTGAAAATAAACTGCTGAAAATCGGCATTTGCCAGCTCGTAGCTATTGCGGTTTGCCTGAAACCACTCGCGGTTATTGTTCTTTGACAGGTTAACCAGAAAATCAACTGTTTCCTTCTTTAGTCCGGGCATTGGGGTTTGGGTTTACTAACAAATTTACTAAAATATTTTATGCCGATAATAAAAAAAGCCACCCTAAAAGGTGGCTTCCTGTCGGCTCGGTGGGGATCGAACCCACGACCCCATGATTAAGAGTCACGTGCTCTACCAGCTGAGCTACGAGCCGTTATTTTTGTGGCTGCAAATTTAGTATCTTTTTTAACCAACGCAAAATGTCATCTAAAAATTTACTTTCTTTACGGAAAATTTTTGTTAAACAACTTAAAAGCAGGACGCAAGAATGGTACGCAGAACAATTCTTATTACCGGAGGTGCAGGCTTCATTGGCTCACATGTGGTTCGCAGGTTTGTAAAAAACTACCCCGATTACCTGATTATCAACTTTGATAAGCTAACCTATGCAGGGAACCTGCAAAACCTAACTGATATCGAGAACAAGCCCAACTACAGGTTTTTTAAGGGCGATATTGCCAACGAGGCCGACGTTGATAGGGTTTTTAGCCAATTTGCCATTGATGGCGTTATCCATTTAGCCGCCGAGTCGCATGTTGATAGGTCGATTACCGATCCGATGGCGTTCATTCGCACAAACATAGTTGGTACCACCGTTCTGCTTAACGCTACCCGTAAGTTCTGGAATGGCAACTGGGATAACAAGCTTTTCTACCATATATCCACCGATGAGGTTTATGGCAGTCTGGGCTCGGAGGGTTTCTTCACCGAGGAAACAGCCTACGATCCCCGCAGTCCATACTCCGCCTCAAAGGCATCGTCCGATCATCTGGTTAGGGCTTACCATCATACCTATGGCCTCCCCGCAGTAATATCGAACTGCTCCAATAACTACGGGCCAAACCAGTTCCCCGAGAAGCTAATTCCGCTCTCAATCCATAACATTAAGAACAACAAGCCCATACCCATTTACGGGAAAGGGGAGAACGTTCGCGACTGGCTTTACGTTGAAGACCATGCTGCCGCCATCGACCTGATTTTCCATAGGGCAAAGCCCGGAACAACCTACAATATTGGTGGAAACAACGAGTGGAAAAATATCGACCTTATCAGGCTGCTTTGCCGAATAATGGATAAGAAGCTGGGCAGAACCCAGGGCGAATCGGAAAGGCTGATAACCTTTGTAAAGGACAGGGCCGGCCACGACCTGCGTTACGCCATCGACTCAAGTAAAATACAACGTGAACTTGGCTGGAAGCCATCGCTAACCTTTGAGGTAGGCCTCGAAAAAACGGTGGACTGGTACTTGGCCAATGAGCAATGGCTCAACAACGTGGTAAGCGGCGATTACCTAAAATACTACGAGCAGCAGTACGGGGGGAGGTAAGTGAATGGTTAGAGTGAAAGTTCAATGAGGTTCGTTGATCGTGAACTGAGCCGTTAAACAAAATCGGACAACCATCAACCAACCCGACCCCTCTAAACTCCCCTGAAAGGGGAGACTTTGGCTCCGTAATAAAACTAAACAACTGCAATCCCCTCTTCTTTCAGGAGGGGGGCTGGGGTGAGGTCGCTTTCCGCGAACAACTAACAACGCTTTTTTTCATTCCGAGCAAATGCGAGGAATCTCATTATCAAGAGGACATAGAAGAAGTTAGAGGAAGTTAAAACGACAAATGTGAACCGTGAGCCGTTAAACGTTAAACGAAATCGAACAACGAACAACTATATCTAGTCATTGAATGCGGTCTTATGCCGTCTTTAATACGCCACTAAGTCACAAACCTCGCCAAGTGATTGATACCATCACATGTTA
>LUYY01000192.1 GCA_001603415.1 Bacteroidales bacterium Bact_07
TTAATTTAGTCCCGGCGACAAATATAAACTAAATTCTATGAAACAAGCATTGTTTTGTTTAATCGTTTGTTTAATTTCCGAAAACGTTTTCGGACAGGACAAGCAGGCCTATTTGATTTATAATGCAAAAGGCGAAAGGGTTGTTTACCAGAGTATTGTAAATACGGCAAAAAAATCCGATTTGGTTCTTTTTGGCGAACTTCACGATAACCCAATGGCGCATTGGCTCGAGTTAGAACTTACTGTCGATTTGTTTGATGCAACCAAAGGTAGCATATTGCTTGGTGCCGAAATGTTTGAAGCCGATAATCAGCTTATCCTCGATGAGTACCTGGGTGGTTATATCAGCCAGCAACGTTTTGAGGCTGAGGCAAGATTGTGGCCAAACTATAAAACCGACTATAAGCCACTGGTTGAGTTTGCCAAAAGTAAAGGATTGAAATTTGTGGCCACCAATATTCCGCGTCGCTATGCTTCCATGGTCTCCGTTGGTGGTTTTGATACGCTACTATCTCTTACCTCTGAGGCAAAATCTTATATAGCGCCATTGCCGGTTGAATACGATGCTAATCTTGGGTGCTATAAAGGCATGCTCAGCATGATGGGCATGCCCGGTAAAGGCAAATCAAACCCTGAGTTTTTTCCAATGGCTCAGGCCATTAAGGATGCCACAATGGCATATAACATTACTAGAAATTTAATGGACAATCATATCTTTATCCATTACCACGGTTCATACCATTCCAATAACTACGAAGGGATTTATTGGTACGTTAAGCGTAAAATGCCAAACCTGAAAATTGTAACCATTGCAACGGTTACTCAGGACGATATAACCGTTTTAGCTAAGGAGAATATGGGCATTGCCGATTTTATAATTGTTGTTCCAGAGCGCATGACACGAACGTACTAATTCAAAAGAAACTTCTCGATACAAAGTAGTCCAAGAATCATAGTGATGACAACAATTATTAGCATGTTTGTTGCTTTGTTCAACAGGTAACTCCTATACTCAGGATATCTCTGAAGATTAGTTTTCATGGTTGTATTGTTTTACCTATAATACAACCATGAATTATTTTACCCTATCAATTTTAAGGCTTTATATAAATTGTATCAACCCTAATTTGAGGATTTCCGGTGGGATTGTAAAAGTACATAAGGTGTGTTTTTTCCACCTTTGGGGTGATGGTGATAATGGTATCGTGGGTTACAATTTGTTGTGAACAAGCTTCTCCATGGTTTTCGTATGTTCCAGCTGCGCTAAAAAAGTAAGCGGAATCGGATTTAATATTCAGATATACCTTTACATTTGACCAACAACCATTTGGAGCCGAAGCTCTAATTTGTAAGTTGTACGGTTCATTTAAAGTTAAGGTATCGGGGAGCAAAGCAGCTTCCATGGTAACATAATCGGTAAACCTTACATAGTTATCGCCTTCGATACATCCAACCAGGGTTGCAAATCCTATGGCCGAGATGACAATTAATTTTGCTTTCATTAGATTTTAGTTAGTATTTTCCACAAATTTATACAAAAATCGTACCCCGTTGTTTTTGAGGTCTTAATTTTTAACAAACTAATTAACCGTTTGAATTTTGTATCGCAGCCCTTTGTAGTATTTTATTTGGGCCTGTATGCTTCCAACGCGTATAGGCGATTCAATGAATACCGGCAACTTGTTTGGGTCGTCGGTAACCCAAATCAGTAGTTTTTGGTTCGATGAAAAGATATCGCCAGCCACCAAATCGACCTGGAATTTCAGGCAGGCTATTTTCCCTATTCCAGCCACTTTCCTTACATCTTTGCCTAAGTACCTGTACTTAACGTTAAATATCTCCTCGTCCATCAGGACGTTGATGGGATAAACGGTTCCCGGTTTAATACCCGAGAAATTCAAGCACCGGGCGTAGTATATGGCTGTAACCACATCAAACAGGCATCCGGGTGATTTAATTGATACAAACCTATTAGGGGCACTTTTGCGCTTTACACGTATTTTTACACTATCGCCGGGCTGGTTGAACCAGTATTCGTTTTCCTTGGTAAAACCCCCTTCGTAGATATTTCGGTTGTAGTAGCGGGGAGTTAAGGTCACCGGATCAACCCACGATTCGTAAAGGTCGCGTACCTTAAAGAACCAATCATAGAACGGGTAGCTTGTGCCTGTAGCCCTCAGGTGAAGTAAAGTTTTTCCAAATCGATTATCCGAATCGACAGTAAAGCAGGCTTCGCCTACATCGGTCCAAATAAAAAACCACGTGTAGCTTACCTCATAGCAAACGCTTTCGCCAGCCGTAAAGGCAGTGTTGGTTATTTTACACTCACCAACTTGTTGCCCTTTGCCCTGAAGGGATGTAAGTAAAACGAACAGCGAAAAAGCAGTTAGACGATTCATGAAATTCCGGTATAATCGGAACGGTGAAACTCAAGTTTATTGAGTTGATCTTTTAGGATTGTATGGCGGGGATTCTCAAGCAAGGGGTCATGGTCTAAAATCTCAATGACTATCTGGCGGACATGCTGAATGAGTTGACCGTCGGTAGCCAGATTGGCCATTTTTAGGTCAAAGGGCATGCCGCTTTGCATGGTGCCTGCAATATCGCCAGGGCCACGGAGTTGAAGGTCAACCTCGGCAATCTTAAACCCATCGTTGGTGGTAACCATGGTCTCAAGGCGCTTGCGCGACTCCTTAGTCAACTTTACCTGCGAAACAAGTATGCAGTAGCTTTCATCGGCACCACGGCCAACCCTACCACGCAGCTGGTGCAGCTGCGATAACCCAAAACGCTCGGCGCTTTCAATTACCATTACGGTGGCATTGGGTACATTAACACCTACCTCAATCACAGTGGTTGCCACCATTATATGGGCTTTGCCCTGAGCGAAGAGGTTCATGGAGTAGTCCTTATCCTCGGGCTTCATCTGCCCGTGCACAACCACGGTTACATATTCCGGTGGCGGGAAGGCTCTGACTATGCTCTCGTAACCATCCTCTAAATCCTTTAAGTTTTCCAGTTTTTCCGATTCCTTAATCAGCGGGTAAACCACATAAACCTGCCTCCCTTTCTTGATTTGCTCACGCATTAAGCTAAAAACCACATTGCGTTTGGCATCGGTATAGTGCAGGGTTTTAACGGGTTTACGACCTGGCGGTAACTCATCGATTACGCTGACCTCCAAGTCGCCGTAAAGGGTCATGGCCAGCGTGCGGGGGATTGGGGTTGCAGTCATCACCAGAACGTGCGGTGGGTCGCTATTCTTTTCCCAGAGCTTGGCGCGTTGCATAACTCCAAAACGCTGCTGCTCGTCAATCACCACAAAACCGAGATTTTTAAACTTCACAACATCCTCCAACAGGGCATGGGTGCCGATAAGAATGTTTAGTTCACCTGCCTCGAGCGACTGGTGAAGGTTATTGCGCTCCGACCGTCGGGTGCTGCCCGTGAGCAAGCCTACCTTTACAGGTAAATCGCCTAAAAGCGAGGTGATGGATTCGTAATGCTGGTTGGCAAGTATCTCAGTGGGAGCCATAATGCAAGCCTGATAGCCATTGTCAACTGCCAGTAACATGCACATCAGGGCAACCACAGTTTTCCCGCTACCCACATCGCCTTGCAGCAGCCTGTTCATTTGTTTTCCGCTCATCATATCGCGGCGTATCTCTTTAATAACCCGTTTTTGAGCTTCGGTTAATGGAAACGGAAGCCGCTCATGGTAAAAACGGTTAAACATCTCGCCTACATGGCTAAATATGTGACCGTTGACCTTAACCTGCCTTACCTTTTGTCGGCTTAAAATGCTAAGCTGGATGTAAAAGTGTTCTTCGAATTTTAGTCGGTGCTGAGCCCTGTGAAGTAAGATTGTGTTTTGCGGAAAATGTATGTTGCGAAGCGCCTCGGGTAAAGTCATCAACTTGTTTTGTTCAATAATTGATGGGGGTAGGGTTTCGGAAATTTTTCCAATGACCATTGGAATTAGGGCTTGCACAAAAGCCATGATGGTTTTTGATGATATATGGTTGCTTTTGAGCTTTTCGGTTGTGGAGTAAACAGGCTGTAGCGTTCCGGTTATAAAGTCCTGCTGAGGGTTATAAATATCCATTTCGGGGTGGGCTATGCTGAAACGCGTTCCAAAGCGGGTTGCCTTGCCAAATATCAGGTAATCGACATTGGGTTTAAGCCTTTTCATAACCCATGTTACGCCCTGAAACCACACAAGTTCCATGCTGCCTGTGCCATCGGTAACAAGGGCTGTTAGCCTACGGTTACGGCCAGCACCCGCCTCGGAGATATTAACCACACGGCCTACAACCTGAACATAGGGAAGATCATCTGTTATCTCTGAGATCTTATGGATTTTTGAACGGTCGATATAGCGGAATGGGTAAAAGTAGAGCAGGTCGCTAAACGTATAGATACCCAACTCCTTTTGAAGCAGTTCGGCACGCTTGGGGCCTACGCCTGGCAAATACATTATTTCGGAATCCAAAATACTTCCCATACCTGTTTAGCTTACCACAAAGTAAACAAAAAATAAAAAAGGGGAAAACTTTCCCCCTCAATATGTTTAAACATGATTTTTTTAAAGCGATTCCACCACCAGTTCCAAACGCCGTTTAAGCTGTTCTTCGGTATCGCGGTGGGTTGACAGGTACCTTAACTCCTCAGGCTTAAGCAAGGTGTACAAGAAGTTTTGGTCGATATCGATAAGGAAAGAAATGACTTCGCGAAACGATTCTTTTTTTGTATCGAACCCAACCTGGGTGGAGTATTCGTAAAGGCGTTTACGTAGTTCAATTTCGTTGAGCGTTTCCATATGATTTTAGTTTTTACATGTTATACACTCAACCCTATAACAAAAGTTGGGCCAAAAAGTTTTTGCCTGGTTATTTGATAAGTGTACATGAATTGGCTACTTATGGATCGCTCCATTGGCGGTGGGGACTTTTAGTCAGTGATAAATATAGAATACGCACGGATTGTAATTATTTGTGAGCGAGGGGCAATTAGTAGTTATTCCTTAATCCTTGCTATCAGTTTTTCAAAGCATTTAGCCACTTCATTTTCAGTAGGAATTGGACTATATGCTAAAGCCGATAATTCAGTTTGATATATTGCTTTTAATTTTTTCCAGAATGCCGGGAAATCGTTTATTAATGGAGAATCATCAATTAGTTTAGTTTGCCATCCTACAGGCTCTTCAAATATTTCTCTGTCGTGCTCAAGTATTTTTTCAAGTTGATCCTTAAAAGAATCTGATGCTACAAACTCTATACAATCTTGGGTTTTCATCAAGTAATATAAGTCATAAAAGTGCCTTATCTTTTCGGATATGCTTTCAATTGCGTTTGTCTTAAATGAAAAACGAATTAGCGAGACAATCTTTTCCAAAAGCGTTTGTTCTTTGCCTAATACATTTACTGTAAAGGGGCGTAGGTTGTGCTGATCAATATATTTTTTGTTGCTTGTTTGTGTTAAAAAGTCAAATATCATGCTATGTATAATGCATTTTTGGAATGGGAAAGGGTTTGCAAACGAATTAATTTCTACTATTAGTTTGTTATTTACATAGCCTTTTTCCGATGCTTTATATTCAAAAACAGACTTTCTGAATCTTGACCCTTTACTTGTTACACCTTGAATTTCAATTTCTTTCAGTTCTGTTGTGATTTCTTTTTCGATCGCTCTTATAATTGATTTGATTTCATTGCCTGATCTACTTTGGTTATTGATGATAGCAATATCTATATCTTCAGAAAAACGATCTATTAATTTATAACCTTTTGATAGCGATGTGCCTCCTTTGAAAACTGAATGATCAACATATTTACTTGTTGCCAACCGATTTAATACCAATGTAATCCAGTAGTCTTTTTCCACAAATTCCAATTTAATACCTAAATGTTGTGATGCTGCTCTTAATGTACTGGAAAACAATTTTATATCGTGATGCAATTTCATACTATATTCCATTTTTTGGTGGTGGATAATGCTTTAGCTGCACCGGTTAATTTATACTTTGTGATAGGGTTCAATGACTTGAAAAGAATCTCTGTTGCTTTACCTTTTTGCAATTGATCTAAAATTGCTCCCAATAGAGCTCTTGTTGCAGGTGGATATTTCAATGCTAATCGAGCCAATGTGTTTATTTCTTTGTCTGATAAGTTTTTGATGATTGCCAAAAACCGTTTGGAGGATTTTTCGATATTGGTATCGGGTATTTTTTTGATGTAGCGTATAGCATCAAGGAGCTGTAGCAAAGGGATATTTTCTTTGGTTATAATATTTTTCTGCTTTATAAAAGTTATAGTGTAACGCTCCCGTTTAATTTTGGGTCGTATCTCGTTTTTTCCAATTTGTATAATGTTGCTCATCTGAGTGGTTAAACCCAATTGATTATAAATGCTGTAGCCTGTGAGGTAGCCTGTAATTTTTCCATCTTCTTCCAACAAATCTTTAACTATTTGTGTCTGACTGGGCAGAATCTTGCCGAAAGGAGTGTTTTCTGGCTTGTAGAATTTACCTTTAGATATCTTTGCTATTTTGCCCGTAGCAACCATACGGTTCAGAGCTTTTATTACTGCTTCTTTTTGATTCACATCAGTGATAAAATCGGAATAGGTGAACACATAACCCCTAGGTAATCTATCTATCATAAATGATATGTAATCAGATATTTTCATTCATTTAATCTTTTTACAAATATAATTA
>LUYY01000193.1 GCA_001603415.1 Bacteroidales bacterium Bact_07
AAAAAGTAGTCTATCAGCATTTGCTTTTTCGTTCTTATTAAATAACTTTGGTAAATATATCATTTTTAGCATGAAAACTATTTCGATAACCGTAAAGGGTAAAGTTCAAGGAGTAGGTTTCAGATACTTTGTAATGCGCCACGCCATTGAAATTGGTGTATATGGATATGTTAAAAACTTACCCAATGGCGATGTTTACATTCAGGCAAGCGGTACCAGCAGTCAACTGGAAAACTTAATTTTGCTTTGTCATAAAGGACCATCACACTCCAAGGTGGAGAGCGTTCTGGTTGAAAACATAGAACACCCTAACCATTTCCAAGGATTTCAAATTGTAGATTGATACTATTTAAGTGATTTAATTTAAAATTAGGTAGATTTAAACCATGAAACTAATCAACTTTCACACACACAAACCACAGTTTAGCGCCAATAGCATTTGTATAGTTCCATATGATGTCGATAACTACTTGGCCAACACCACAAACGAGTATAATATTACGGTTGGCATTCATCCGTGGAATACCGAAAACAGTGAAGTGTTTTCATGGATTGAGAAACTTAAAACAATAGCAAACCAGGATAAAATAATTGGAATAGGTGAAATTGGGCTTGACCGGTTAAAAGGAGCCCCGCTGGTTCGCCAGATCAGAATTTTTGAAAGTCAACTTGATATTGCTGCTGAATGCAATAAACCTGTTATCATTCATTGCGTTCGATGCTGGGTGGAGGTGATAGCTATACTTTCAAAGGCACAGTACAAAAAAGTACCAAAAGCAATCCATGGATTTAGGGCAAAGCCCGAAGTGGCTAAGCAACTGGTTGATAATGGCTTCTTCCTCTCCTTTGGATCGGCGTTAACCCACGCTTCCCCTGAACTTGCCGAGGCACTTACTTTAGTCCCTAAAAACAAACTTTTCCTTGAAACCGATGACACTGAGACCCCCATTTTTGAAGTTTACGACGCCGCTGCCGATATACTCGATACCACTGTCGAGGAACTGGTTACCATCACAAACCAAAACCTGATTTCGTTTTTTGGCGCAGCTATTTCAGAGCCAAACCATTAAAAAATGTTGGATTTATTGATTTGGTTTGCGACCTTTGCCGCACAAAATATTTATTATGGTTCCCGGTTGGCTCGAACGAACTGAATTACTCCTTGGTAGCGCTGCTGTTGAAAAGTTGTCGCAAAAGCATGTGTTGATTATTGGACTGGGTGGTGTTGGCGCATATGCTGCTGAACAGATTTGCCGAGCAGGGGTTGGTGCGCTTACCATAGCCGATGGCGACACAATTCACGAGTCAAACATCAACCGCCAGCTACCTGCCCTGCATAGCACCATTGATTTACCCAAAGCGGAATACCTTGGAAAAAGGCTGCTCGACATCAATCCAAACCTAAAGTTAACCGTAATACAGGAATACCTCCGCGATGAGCGCCTAACATCAGTCCTAAACCATAAGTACGATTACGTTGTCGATGCAATCGACACCCTCTCACCAAAGGTTTTCCTTATCCATGATGCCGTTAGGCATGGGCACCGGGTAGTTAGCTCCATGGGGAGCGGGGGAAAACTCGACCCAGCAATGGTAAGAATATCCGACATCTCCGAGTCGCACGGATGCCCCCTTGCCCGTATTCTCCGTAAACGCCTTCACCGCTTAGGAATTAGGCAGGGCATCAAGGTGGTTTACTCGCCCGAGGAAGTTCCAGCAAACGCTACAAGGCCTTGCGAGGGTGAACCCAATAAGAAAACCACCATTGGAACCATCTCGTACATGCCTCCCCTTTTCGGGTGCATGATTGCCTCGGTAGTGATTAGGGATTTACTGAACGATTAACTGGAGGAATTACCCACTCTCCATCAACAAACCTAATCTCAGGAAAGTTGATGTTGTTTGTATTAAGCAAACTTCGAGTATCATCAACAAAAACCTTGAAAGCGGAGTCGCTTGCTACCGAGAGTAACCCATTACTTTTTCCCTCATACATTCCCACTGGGAGAACCTTGAACTTACGTTTGCCATTCATGAAGTAGGTATCAACCCAAACAGGAAGATAACCCACTCTTGCCACATCGAGTTTATTATTACGCTTTTGAAAATCGACAAGAGTAATTATGCCACCATCGCAGTAGCGGCGACGCTGGTTGGAAACAAAATTCCCAAGGGAGTAAACAACCATCCTAAAATCGTTATCGGACAGTATTAGTTCAGCAGGCTGAACCACATGGGGGTGCGACCCAATAATAATGCGTACACCTTTCCCCTGAAGCCATTTTGCTAAGGTCTGCTGTTGTTTGTTGGGCAAGCGCTCATACTCGTTGCCCCAATGTATAAAAACAACTATATCATCAACCCCTAAACTTTGAGCTTTTGAAATGTCAATTGCCATGCTGAGTGTGTCAATCAAATTGACAAGGTATGGGCTTGGCACTGGTATTCCATTGGTGCCATATGTATAGTTCAGCAAGGCAAGCCTAATGCCATTTTTACTCAGCAATAAAGGATTACGCAATGCTCTGTCGGCTGAATCGAGGAATGTCCCAGTAAAAAGTAGGTTTTTGGCAGCAAGTACATCTATAGTTCTTCGGATACCTTGCCCTCCCCTGTCAACGGAATGGTTATTGGCAGTAACCAATACATTAACGCCCGTAGCCATCAAACCATCGACAAGGGCATCAGGGGAACTGAATTGCGGGTATCCGGTGTACGGTTCGCCACCCAAAGTAACCTCGAGGTTTGCAATGGCATAATCGGCTTTTGTAAGCAATCCCTTGAATTCCGAAAAGACATCGGTGTAATTATATAGTCCGGTTGCACTATCGAATGCCGATTGGATTTGCGGGACATGCCCCATAACATCACCAATGAAAACCAAACGTATTGTGGAATCGTTTTGGGCAAAACCAAAACTGCCATAGAATATAAGCATAGCGAAAAGTAAGGTTCTCATAACATCATGAGTTTTCACAATGATAGGAAAAACTTGGATACCGACAAAAAAATAAAGGGGTAACCACAAAGGATACCCCTTTAAATTTACTGTGTAATTTATTTATTTTTGCTCTTCCGAAGTCATTACCACTTCTACCACATTCCCCTGTCCAAAAATCTTATTGGCAAATTCCTTGACAGTATTTACATCAACAGCCTTAACCATTTCGGCATACTTTGTATCGAAATCAAGGCCATCTTCATATTTTGCCCTAATAACATTTGTCCAATAATTATTTTCACGCTGATTTTGCTCGTACTCCTTAAGCATGAACTCCTTGGTTTTGTTAAGATCATCAGCCAGTGGGCCATTGTTCTTAATCTTTTCAATTTCAGAGTAAACAATGCCTATGAGTTTATCGCGCAGCTTAGGATCGGTATCGAACTGGATTTGAACAACATAGGAGTTTGTGGGGAAGTTACGCAAAGCAACCCTTACACCAACACCGTAAGTACCACCCTCTTTTTCGCGAATTTCTTCCAGGTAACGGGTACGAAGAATTGAGGTTAAGTAATCGGCCAGGATATCGTTCATTACATTATACTCAATTTCGCCTGTAAAGCCAACGAATACCGACGATTTGGTAGTTTGCATTGGTTTAGTGAAGTAGTTCTGAACTTTGCCTTTCGGAGGTCTTACACCGTTATCCTTAGCAACATCTTTACGTTTAACAGTAGGTAATGCACCCAGGTATTTTTCAACCAAAGGCTTAATCTCAACTGGGCTAACATTTCCGGTAAAGATGAAAGTGAAATCGGATGCATCGGCAAAGCGATTCCTGTAAAAGTTGATGCTCTTATTAAAATCAACCCTATTAAGGTATTCAAGATTCATTGGCATTACGCGTGGGTTATAGTTGGCCAAAGCCACAGTAATACTATCGCGGAAAGCCATACGAGGATCGGCAGCAGCATTAGCCATAAAGGCTTTCATGCGACCCATATAGGTATTAAAATTTTCCTCATCGGCACGTGGAGAGGTCATGTAGAGGTAAATGAGCTGGAGCAAGGTTTCAAAATCCTTTGGGGAAGCCTCACCGCTAAATCCCTCATAATCTTCGGCAATAACAGGGCGAACCTTAACCATCTTACCGGCAAGCATTTTCTCTAGGTCGGTACTTGTAAACTCACCCACTCCTGCATTGGTAACAATTTGTGTAGCCATATTTGCCGAAGGCAATTCATCGTTAGTAGCAAGTGATGAACCACCAGCGCTAAAAGCCTCAACAACTACCTGATCTTCCTTAAAATCGGTAGGTTTAATAACAACTTTTACACCATTTGAGAGCACCCATTCGGTTGTGCCGAATACGTTCTTGGCATTCTCTTTCTTTACCTTACCAGGCTTAGCAACTTTCTCAACCAAGGGTTTGGTTACAACCTTATCAACGTAAGCCTCAACATTTTCAGCCTTTACTTCCTGCAAGGCAGCAAGAATCTGTTCCTGGCTGGGAACATTGATGCCTTCCTTTTGGGGAGCCATCAAGCTGATAATAACGTTTTTATCGGTGATGAGTTGTTTAGCTACAGCGTTAATTTCATCGATAGTAATGGTAGGCATAAGCTGCGATGCAAACATGTACTCAAATTCAATACCCGGCATAGGCTCACCCTTTAGAAAATGATCAACACATTCCCACACATACTTTTCGTTCTTCTGCTTATCCTTTTCCTTAAGCTGATTTTCCAAGGAACGTAAGTAATCGGACTTAGCCCTATCGAGTTCGGAAGCGTTGAAACCAAAGCGTTTAACCCGCTCCGACTCGCGAATAAGTCCCTTTACCCCGTCAATCATATTATCGGGACGAAGGGCTGCATAGAATGCCATAGCATCCTTGGTTCGTACTAAATTGAAATAGCCCGATGCACCAAAAACAAATGGAGGATTAGGTTTCTGAACAAGTTCATTAAGACGCGATGATACCATAGAAGAGATGAGTTCCCTTACCATATCGGTACGAAGGTAACCAATGGTTTTAGCCTCTTTAGGAGTAACAGGTGCCTTAAAGTATAGGTAAACGATGGCATTGCGAGCCTCAGGATCGGTGGCAACCCCCACAAGGGGTTCATCGTTATCGGGTAACTCATAGAAAGAACGTGTGGCAGGATTAACCGGAGCAGGAATATCGGCAAACAGCGATTTAATTTTTGCCTCAACCTGGTCAACATCAACATCACCCACAATAACTATTGATTGCAAATCGGGACGATACCATTTATTATAGTAGTCAACCAGTTCTTGATGCTTAAAGTTGTTAATTACGTTGATATCGCCAATAACATCGCGTTCGGCATACTTTGAGCCCTTGTACATTACAGGCATAAGTTGCTTGTACATTCTGCGCTCAGCATTACGACCGGTACGCCATTCCTCACGGATTACTCCACGCTCCGACTCAATTTCTTCGGGAAGTAATGAAATGAAATGCGACCAATCGTGCAATACCAATAATGCACTATCGATAATACCTTCACGGGTGGTAGGTACATCGGAGAGATTGTAAACAGTTTCGTCAACCGAGGTAAAGGCGTTTATATTAAACCCGAACTTTACACCAACGGTTTCGAAATAGTTGATGATTCCTTTGCCTGGAAAGTTCTTGGTTCCATTAAAAGCCATGTGTTCCAGGAAGTGAGCCAAACCATTTTGGCTATCCTCTTCCAGAATTGCACCAACATTTTGGGCAATGTAAAACTCAGCACGTTGCTTGGGTTCGGTGTTCTTGCGAATGTAATAAGTTAGCCCATTTTCCAACTTACCATAGCGAACATTTGGATCTACCGGCACAGGTGTATTCCAACCAGCTTGACTAAATGCCTGAATGCCTGTTAAAACAAGCATCGTAAGCATAAACAAAAAACCTTTTTTATTCGTCATAACTTTTAAAAATTTAATATAGGTTTGTTAATAAAATCAAAAACAAAATTATACATTAATTAAAAACTTCAAAGAAATATTAATGGTTTTAACATTAATTCGTAACCTTAAGATACTTTTGTAAGTATAAAGTTTAATTTAT
>LUYY01000194.1 GCA_001603415.1 Bacteroidales bacterium Bact_07
CTAAGCCCTCAATCCCTAACATTATGTACACGTAACCGTTGTAAAGCTGACTATTGCTGAATTTAACCAAAAAAAATTCAATACTAACAAATTGACTATCTTTAAAAAATTATTTATTTTTATATGTGATTCACATTTAACAAAGGAATAGTGAATGCCTGATCTTAAAACAGCATATTCTTTATTTGAAAGCAATTACGATAATTTGCTTGCACTCGTCTCCAAGCGAATGGAAGTAGAAATGCAGTATCATTATCAAAGCGATATTAAGCAGCTGAAACCTGATTTATTTGATCAATTCAGAGAGTTTGGTGAACTGCTGAGAGTTGTATATCGTTATGACCTAACAGATATTCTTCCGGAAGAAGCGGCGTGGTATGCGTCTGCATTGTCATCGCGAGGATCAGTTAAAGATGCTTTTGGACTTTTGATAAATAGCTGGATCATCGCCATGCAGGGAGTAATTAAACCACCCGAATGCAATTTGCTGGCAAGCCCTCTTCAGGCATTAATGAGTAATATCGATTCCGTTTTGTCAAAAGCAGAACATCGGCTGGGCTTTCCGCCACCTGTGGAGATTTCAGATCTGGTTAATATCTTAATTGAAGGCGATCGCATGAACGCCCAAAAACAGTTGCTGGCTCAGGTTAACATTGGGGTAAAATCGTATGAACTGATTACCAAATTTATTCTTCCCGCAATGGTTGAAATTGGAAGGCGATGGGAGAATAATGAACTCCAAATTTTTGAAGAACATCTTGCAACCGAAACTATCATTCGCTTGTTAGCCGGTTTTACCTACACGTTCAAACCAGAAGAAAATATTAATCGTAAAGCACTTGTTAGCTGTGTTCCAAACGATAAGCATCAATTAGTGCCAATGGCCTTAGGCACTTTTCTTGAGCTAAAGGGTTGGCAGGTAACTTCGCTGGGCAGCAGCCTTCCTGAAGATCAAATTGTACTTGCAGCAAAAAAAATAAAACCCGATGCTATTTTTCTTTCGATTAATATGTTGTCGCGATTGACCGATGCGCTGGAACTTATTTTAAAGTTGCAGCAAAACCATCCGGAAATAAAAATACTGGTTGGTGGAAACGGCACCCGAACCGGCAAAGCTTTACTCGAAAAAACAAACGCGGTTGTTATACAAAGTTTCGAAGAGGCTCATCAAATAGCAATACAAGGAAATTAACAGATGCGTAGTTATACTGCTTTCAGAATGGTTCTTCACGACAGGTCATCAACTACTGGTGCACTGCTTGGGGTTGTTGCCATTGTTTTTCTCGTCGGTCAGCAATTGTCCATACTTTTCGGACTTTTGAATTATATGTCGGTACTTGTTGACCACAGCGGCGCCGATGCCTGGATTACCAGTGCTAATGTGCGTAATGCGGATGCGGGAAATCTTATCTCTGGTCGCTATCTTGATCGTGTCATTGGTTTGGATGAAGTGCAATGGGCTGAACCCATTCTTATTGGCAATGGATTATTCAGAACAAAGGATGGCTCTTATGAATCAGTGAGAGTTATTGGTGTAAAGCGTCCACGATTAGCTGGTGGTCCGTGGGAATATGCTGAATCAGATGAGCGTTCCTTGCTCGATCTCGAATCAATTTCTGTTGATCGGCTTGATTTGAAAAAACTTGGTAATCCGGTAATTGATGATGTAACTGAAATCGGAGATAAACGAGTTCGGGTAAGAGCTATTACAGAAGGCGCCCGCGGTTTTCAAGGCACGCTTGTCTTTGCATCAATAGATAAAGTTAAAGATATCTCCCGAACACCTCCGGGACGTTATTCTGCAATCTTAGTAAAGTTCAATGGAAAAGTTAATAAAGAAGAAGCTCTTGCCCGCTTAAAATTCATTTTGCCTGAATGCGCAGTGTTTAGCACCACTGAACTTTCTAATCTCACAAGAAATTATTATTTCGCCAATACAGGCATTGGCGGAAGTTTTGGTTTCTCAACAGTTATTGCAGTGCTAATCGGTGTGGTGATCATTTCACTTACAATGTACACAAGTGTTTTAGGAAGATCAAAAGATTTTGCTGTTATGAGGGCGATTGGCGGAAGAAGAATTGACATTGCTGTGGTAGTAATCAGCGAAGCGCTTATCATTGCAGGCATTGGTGTTTTTTTAGGATTTCTTCTGCTTTCAACATTGCTTAATGCAACAAATGGTTCCTCAATACCCAGTTTTTTACCGGCACAAGTTCCGATAATTCTCGGCGTTGGTACCATTGTTATCAGTTTGCTTGGATCATTAATCGCGCTGCGTGTGGCACTTAAAGCAGAACCAGCATCGGTATTTCATTGATAGTAGATAATAAGATGGCAATGATGGTACTTGAAAAGATAGCAAAAGATTTTTCTGATGGACGTCAGATGCGGCGTGTACTTTTCCCTACCGATCTTGTGTGTAAGGCTGGCGAGCTTACTGTTCTCTCTGGCCCTTCGGGAAGCGGCAAAACCACTTTGCTTTCAATTATGGGTTTGGTACTTAGTCCTTCGGAAGGTAAGATATTTTTAAACGACAAAGACGTTACAAAACTTTCGGATGTTGAAGCGGCTACGATTAGATTAAAAAACTTTGGATTTGTCTTTCAACAAGCCATGCTTATTGAAGGACTAACTATTCTCGAAAACATACTCCTTTCATTTGCCATACAAGGGAAAACTCCCCCATCCGATAAAAAGCAAAATGCTATTAAACTTTTAAAAACGCTTGGACTTGAAGGAACTGCAAATATGCAACCAAGGCTTTTATCCGGAGGGATGAAGCAGCGAGCTTCCATTGCACGGGCTTTAATTAAAGACCCATCCATTTTATTATGCGACGAACCAACTTCGGCACTTGATGCCGAAAGTGGCCAGGTTGTTATGAACATTTTAAAGAAAATTGCCATTGAGGAAAATCGTGTAGTTATTGTCGTATCGCACGATGCACGTGTTTTTCCTTTTGCAGACAGATTAATTAAGCTTGAAAACGGAATGATTGTATCCGACACACGGGAATCATTTTCATAAAAGGAGGAAAATTTACCATGAAGATTAAAAAGATAATCATAGGACTCATCGTCGTTCTGGCTGCATTGGCCGGAATGAATTATATCCGACTGTCGCTTCAAAAAGCATCCACTCCTCCGGAAATAGCCAAAGAACCTTCTCTTGGAAATACCCCGGTGAGGGTTTACGGCATTGTTGAACCACTTGGGCGCGAAGTTTATATCGGGCCTCTTCAACCAAGACGTGTACTGGAAGTGAATGTTAAAGAAGGTGACAGGATAGAAAAAAATGATGTTTTACTTCGGTTGGATGATGAGCTTGAAAGGAAATCTTTAATTATAGCTCAATCACGATTGGATGAGGCAATAAAAAGACTTGAAATTTTGAAAGACGAATTGACCAGGAAGGATATATTAATAAAACAAAATATTGGAACTGCTTTTGAAGTAAGTCAACTTGAATTGCAGGCAAAACTTCAGGAACAGCAAATAGTAACAGCACGTGCTGAAATTGAATTACAAAAAGCACAAATTGAAAAGCTGGTATTACGTTCACCCATTAAAGGAGTGGTATATAAAATGGATGTTCGTGTTGGTGAACAACTTACGCCGCAGGATTATTCAAGAATCGTACTAGGTAGCCATGAAAAGCAAGTACGCATGTTTGTAGAAGCATTTTGGCGAGATAGGATTAAAATAGATGAAAAAGTTTTGGTTAAAGATGGAACTACACTTAACATAATTGGGAAGGGAACGGTAGTCTCAGTTTTACCATACATGGGCGCACGTGATTTTAGAACCGAAGATCCGCTTGAACGGACTGATACAAAGTATCAGCAGGTAATTGTAACTTTTGATTCATTCTATGACGTTCCGATAGGTTTACTAGTTCAATGTGAATTGATTAAAGAAGATTTAAAACAATAGCTAAATGAATTTTTTTTCTTTTTATTTGTCTGGCTGCAGTTCAGCAGCTTTCATTTTCACAGAACCGTAAAATTTTAACGGTGCATGTTACCGGAATATCAGAAATTAAGGGAAGTATTGTTGTAAATGTATATA
>LUYY01000195.1 GCA_001603415.1 Bacteroidales bacterium Bact_07
GGGGGTGTTTGTTTTCATGTTTATTTACCTGGCAGTAAACCAGCGTAAGCACATTTACGAATCGTCGAAGGAAATATCCAAGGAAATACTTCGCCAAACAGCCGCTGAAACGCAGCTTTACTTTAGCTCAGCTTATGTGGTTGCCAATTCGGTTCAGCAACGTGCATTGCTTTTAAATGAAATGAAGGCTAAGCGAGAGGATGTCAGAAAACTTTTAGTTGATGTACTAAACAATAATCAAAATATACTGGGTGTATGGGTGTTTTGGGAACCCAACGCTTATGATGGAAACGATGCCATTTTTAAAAACAGCCGGGCTTACCCTTGTGCTGGTCGATTTGGAATAACCTATTTTCGTGATAGCGATTCTTTAATTTCCGAAATAGTGCCCTGCGGCGATTATAATTCGTTTTTTTACACCGAAGTAAAACAAAAATTACGGCCTGTACTCTCTGAACCTTATCTGTTCAGGTATTCTAACTATGGCAAACTTTTTTACGGCTGCACCATCTCGGTTCCAATAATTAAGGATAATGCTTTTATTGGTGCAGTTGGGGTTGATATCGATCTATATTATCTGCATGATTTAATATCGACTCTAAAACTTTTTGATACCGGTTATATCTATTTGGTTTCGTCAAAAGGAGCCATTGTTAGCCATCCGGACAGTTCCTTAATAAGGAAGAAAATTGATTTTAAGGGGAATACCACCGACAGCTTGCAAACATCAAAAGCCTTTGAAGGGAATGAGGTTGCGCAGGAGGTTTATTCAACCTATCTAAAAGAACCTGTTTTCCGATTTTTATATCCTATTAACCTTTTTTTTAGCGATAGACCCTGGTTGGTGATAAGTGAAATTCCAATCGACAGGGCATCATCTCGTTCCAGGGAGGTAGTTTGGGTGGCTACCATCGTAATGCTTATTGGGATTTTTCTTATTTTCTACCTTGTTTTAAACATACTTGAACGGCGTAACTATCAGAAGCGAATTGAAGAAGCACTGTGTGATGCAGAAAATCAGAGGGCAAATGCACTGGAAAGCTACCGTAGTTACCTCGAAATTTTCAATTCAACCCGCGAAGCGATTTTTGTTCATGATGCCGAAACCGGCATAATTGTGGATGTTAACGACATGATGCTCAAAATGTATGGAATACCCAGTAAAGATGAGGTGATAGGCAAGCATGTCGATATTTTTTCTTCAGGGATAGAACCTTACGATGCTAAAGGAGCAGAGGAAAGAATAAAACAAGCAATTCAAGAGGGTAGCGCCATTTTTGAATGGCAGAGCAAGAAAGCCGATGGTTCAGTATTTTGGTCAGAGGTTTCGTTAAAGTTTACCCATATCAACGGGCAAAAAAGGGTATTGGCTGTTGTTCGTGATATAGGTGATCGTAAAATTGCCCAGCAAGCGCTTGAGTACCGCGAGCGTAAGTTCCGTGAGCTGGCCGATCTTCTTCCATTGGTTGTATGGGAGGTTGATTTGAATGCCCGTTTTACCTATGCAAACGATATTGGGTATAAACTTTTTGGATATACCCGTGAGGATGTTGAAAAGGGCATTACCTTGATTGACCTGATAGCCCCTGAGGATAGGGTTAGGGTTGTGCAAAATATCAAAAAAATATTTATTGAGGGAAAAAACACCGACGAGGAGTACCTTGCCCTAAGAAAGGATGGAACAACCTTCCCTGCAAATATATACTCCAGCGTTATTTACGAAAATGGTAGGCCGGTTGGAATTAGGGGTATTCTGGCAGATGTTACCGAAAAGAAAAAGACCGAGCAGCGTATAAAGGAAAGCGAGCAGCTTTACCGTACGGTTGTGGAAAGCCTGAATGAGGTTTTAATGATGGTTGACAACGACGATCGGATACTTTTTGTAAATAACCGATTTACTGAAGTACTTGGGTATAAACCTGAGGAGGTAATTGGAAGGATAGGTTATGAGTTTTTAATTCCTGAAGACCGCCAACATGAAATTGTTGAAGCCAACAACCAAAGGAAGGATGGTAAAAAGGGTGTTTACGAAATGCAGTTTAAAGCCAAGAGTGGCCGAATAATCGACTGCCTGGTTAGTGGAGCTCCGGTTACCAATGCTCAGGGTGAAGTGATTGGCTCAATAGGTGCTATTCTCGATATTTCTGAGCTAAGGAAAGCAGAAAAGGCATACCATGAAACCATGATGCTTTTCGAAACGCTATCCCATATGTCGCCCGTTGGCATTTTCCGAACCGATGCTAAGGGTAAAACCACCTATGTCAATCCTAAGTGGTGCGAACTATCGGGGTTAATGCCAGAGCAGGCCATTGACGACAACTGGATAATTGCCGTCCACCCTGACGATCGGGAAAAGGTTATTAATGGTTGGTATGAGCGGGTAAATTCTGCTGAAAGTTCCACATCCGAGTACCGTTTCCTAAAGCCTGACGGTTCCGTGGTTTGGGTACTTGGTAATGCTCTTCCTGAGGTGGTTGAAGGGAAAATTATTGGTTATATTGGAACCATTACCGATATTACCCAAATTAAACAAACCCAGGAGAAGTTAGAACGGAGTGAAAAGCGTTTCCGTGAGCTAACCGATTTACTGCCGCAATCGATTTGGGAAATCGATCTTAAAGGTAAAGTAACCTTTATCAATAGCTATGGGCTTGAAACCATGGGGTATGATATTGACGATTACAACAAAGGAGTAATTATATTTGACTCCATTGTACCTGAAGAACGCAAAACAGTTTTAGAAAATTTCAAAAAACGATTAAGTGGTGAATTGTCAAAAGGAATTGAGTACACAGCTCAGCGTAAAAATGGGGAGAGATTTCCTGCATTAGTTTACTCAACACCCATACTTGAAAATGGCAATGTAATTGGTCTCAGGGGAATATCTATTGATATTTCCGAAATAAAGAAAGCCCAAAAAGAGTTGGAAAAATATCAGAATCACCTTGAACAATTGGTAAAGGAAAGAACCGAGGAACTTGAGGCTGTGAACGAAGAGCTTAGTGCAGCAAACGAGGAACTCTACAGTCAAAGGGAGAAACTTATTTCGACTTTACAGGAACTCAAGAACGCTCAGCAAACTCTGATACAATCGGAAAAGATGGCTTCGTTAGGTTTGCTTGCAGCTGGTGTTGCTCACGAAATTAATAACCCACTTAACTTCATTCTGGGAGGCATTGTTGCCATTGAGGCTTATGTCAACGATAATTTTAAATCCCATCAAGATGAGTTAAAACCCTTAATCGATGCCATTAAGGAGGGCGTAAAACGTTCGGCTCAAATTGTTAAGAGCCTGAACCAGTATAGTCGTGCCGATTATACTAAACATTCAAATGTCGATTTAAATAGGGTAATAGACAATTGCCTAGTTTTGCTCTCAAACCAGTACCGCGACAGAATTGAAATTGAAAGAAAATATACCGTAGATTCTACAAACCTTTACTGCAACGAGGGTCAAATCCATCAGGCCTTTATGAATATTCTTATCAATGCCATTCAGGCAATTGAGGGTGCCGGAAAGATCATCATAACCACAAAGGAAAAGGATAATAAGTATAAGGTTGTTTTTGAGGATTCCGGGTGTGGAATTGATGAAGCAGACCTACTAAAAGTTTACGATCCGTTTTTTACCACCAAGGAACCGGGAGTGGGAACAGGCCTTGGGCTTTCAATTACTTTCAACATTATCAAGGAGCATCAAGGCACTATCCATATACAGTCCGAAAAAGGCAAAGGAACAAAAGTTACAGTGGTATTACCCAAAACAAGTTGAGTTATGGATTCATCAGACAATATTAGTGTGCTCCACATTGACGATGAGCCAACCAATGTTCTCCTGTTCGAGGTGAACTTCCGAAAACTGTATGAAGTGATAAGCGCTCGTTCAGGCGACGAGGGTTTAGAAAAGTTAGTTAATAGCAGTAAGGTTGATGTAATATTTTGCGATATGAAGATGCCGGGCATGAATGGACTAGAATTTGCCCGACAAGCGGCAATGGTTAGGCCAGGAATACCGTGTTTCATTCTAACAGGCTACGATATTTCGCCTGAAATTTACAATGCTATCAACGAGGGGTGGGTAATGGGATACATTCAGAAACCTTTTGAGGTTGATCAAATTATTTCGGCTGTTAATAAGGTAACTCGAATGAATGCAGACTAGTACCACTTCTTACGCATGAAAATCAACAGGGCCACAATTGATATCAGTAATGATGATATTACTATAGCACTAAAAGCCCATGTGTGATTTTCAAAGCTATTGGGAACGTTCATTCCGAAGAAACTTGCAATAAGTGTTGGGATCATTAGGACAATCGAGATAGAGGTTAATCGCTTCATTACTATGTTCAGGTTATTGGATATAACCGAAGCGTAGGCATCCATCATGCCGCTAAGAATGTCGGAGTAAACACTGGTTGTTTCCTGAGCCTGCCGTAATTCAATTTCAACATCCTCTAAGAGTTCAGGATTATAGGTGTCACGGTAGCTTCGCAGATTTTTAATTCGATGTAAAAGGATATCGTTGCCTTTGAGCGAGGTGGTAAAGAATACTAAACTCTTTTCAATACGAAGCAGGTCCTGTAGTTCCTCGTTACGGATGGAACGTTCCAGCTGGTTTTCGGCTTCCTTGATATCGTTGTTTATCTGCTTTAGATACTTCAGGAACCAAACGCTCGACGAAAGCATGATTCTGAGTACCTGATCGAAATGATCCTTAATAAGAATTCCTTTACGAACAGAGAATTGAATAAAGTCGGGGACTACCTCGCATCGATAAAAACTAATGGATACAAAAACCTCATCCTTGAAAATGATACCAAAGGGGACAGTAGTATAAGGTATTTTTAGGTCGGTATTCTTATAGGGCAAGCGCATTAGAATAAAGAACCAACCGTTCTCGTACTCAATACGGGGTCGTTCATCAACGTCCTCAATATCGTTATAGAAAGCATCAGGAACCCCGAGTTCATCGAGTAAGTAACGTTTTTCCTCGTTGGTAGGATTTTCGACGTTTACCCAGCAGTAGGGTTCCCATTCGGCGGTTGGATGCAACCCAATGTCCCTTTTCCAGAATGAAATCATGTACTATCCCTCCAAATTTTTTAGAATAGAGGTATAGTACATTACCTCTATTCCGGGTTAACTATCAGGGTGATAATCGTCCATACAGAAATTTGACTTTTTTCAACCTAGCAAAGGTAATTTTTTTTGTTAAAATTACTTCGCCTCCGTTAAATAAAAAAGAATCATTTTAAAGAATAGTGTGCAGAAAGAT
>LUYY01000196.1 GCA_001603415.1 Bacteroidales bacterium Bact_07
TTTACTTCTTTTCCTAAAATATCGCTTAATAAAACATCGGCAAGGCGGCTAGTTCCAAACCGGAAAAGTCCAGGATAAAGCCACTCCTGACCTAGAACCTGCTCAACAATGGTGTAGAAAAGTGCAGCATCGTAGGAGTTTGAAACTCCTCCAGCAGGCTTCATGCCTACCTTACGACCGGTTTTTTCGTAAAACTCTTTAATGGCAAGGCACATAACGTAAACCGCCTCGGGGGTAGCCGCGGGCTCAAGTTTACCGGTTGAGGTTTTAATGAAGTCGGCACCGGCCTCCATGGCCAGGAACGATGCAAGTTTTATTTCGTTTAGTGAAGGTAGTGCCCCTGTTTCAAGAATTACCTTAACCTTGGCATCTTCGGCAACCTCCTTAATCTGTTGCAGCTCGCTAAATACGGTAAAGTAATCGCCCTCAAGAAATGAGCCTACCGATATAACCACATCGAGCTCATCGGCACCTTGCTCAAGGGCCATTTCGCATTCTGAAAGTTTTATTTCAAGGAATGTTTGTGATGCTGGAAAGCCTGCAGCCACTGAAGCGATTTTAACATTTGATGCTGATAGATTTTCTTTTACAGCAGCTACAAGCGATGGGTAAACACAAATTGCGGCAACGTTTGGCATCCCGGGGAAATGTTCAGGGAATTGGCTTACCTTATCGGCAAATAGCTTACCGCGTTCATAGCCATCGGTGGTGTTCAGGGTTGTAAGGTCAATCATGCTAAAGCATTTCTTCAAAACTTCAATATCGCTTTTTCGTGATTGGGCAATATCCTTGAATTTGTTTATTGCTCTTTCAACTTCTGTAACATCAACCTCGATGTTAAACTTGTCCTCGAATGATAAGTCCATAGCTTTCATTGTTTGATAGTGATTGTGTTTACAAAGTTACAACAATTTAGAATTGCGATGGTGTCGTTCGCTATCGCGTTGAGTTTTTTTGTCGATACTTTGTAGCAGTGCTTCCGTTAAATTGACACCAGTTTGGTTGGCTAGGCAAATCAACACAAAAAGAATATCGGCCATTTCGGGGGCAGGGTCATGGTCGGTTTCGCCTTCCTTAAACGATTGTTCGCCGTATTTACGGGCAATTATTCGTGCCAGCTCACCAACCTCTTCAACCAGGAGGGTCATATTGGTAAGCTCATTGAAGTATCGAACTCCTTTGGTTTTAATCCAGTCGTCAACCAGTTTTTGGGCTTCGTCGAGTGTAAGCGGTGTCATAAATCCTTATTTTTTGAATCGATAATAATGGTTACTGGCCCAGAATTGATGAGGTTCACATCCATCATTGCGCCAAAAATGCCGCGCTCAACCCTTTTGCCGGTAATATCTTCCAACATCGACATAAATTTTTCGTAAAGCGGAATGGCAATATCGGGTGGCGCAGCTTGAACATAGGAGGGCCTGTTTCCCTTCTTTGTCTTTGCATGAAGGGTAAATTGGCTCACAACTAGTATTTGTCCGTCAACATCCATCACGCTCAGGTTCATTACACCTTCGGTATCGTTAAAAATTCGTAGGCGGGTTATTTTACCAACCATCCATTCCAGGTCTTCGTCGGTATCGGTATGCTCAAAACCAACGAGTATTAAAAGGCCAACGCCAATTGAGCCGGTTATGCTTCCGTTTACCGCTACACTGGCTTGGCTTACACGCTGAATAACTACTCTCATCGAAAAGTAAAATAATGAACGAGGCTAAGTTACTAAAAAACAAATTTATCTCTGGTTTGTTAGTTAAGGGTAACTCTAAAATTGTATAAATATGAAGTATTTATCATTACTAACTGCACTCCTGATAAGCACCACGGTTTGGTCGCAGGAGTTTATTGCCGATGCGAGTAGTTCCACCTTGAAGTGGAATGCCAAAAAGGTAACCGGTGAACATTACGGACAGGTAAAACTAAAGGAAGGCAAACTGGTTGTGCGTGATAACCAGATAGCCGGTGGCAATTTTGTTATTAACATGGAAACGATTACCTGTGAGGATTTACAAAGCCCCGAATGGAACAAAAAGTTAATAGATCACCTTAAATCCGACGACTTTTTTAGTGTAGGAAACTATAAGGTTGCTTTACTCAGCAATATTCGCTCCGATAAGTTTGTTGGCGATAAGGCCAAAGTAACAGCCGATTTAACAATAAAGGGCATAACTAATCCTATAACCTTTGAGGTTACCCGTAAGGGCAATGTTTATACCTCCAAAATAACGGTTGACCGAACGCTTTACAATGTTCGTTACGGATCGGGTAAGTTTTTTCAGGGTTTAGGTGATAATATGATTTACGACGATTTTACCCTTGATGTAACGCTTGTTGTAAAGTAGATTTACCCCAGCAGGTAATTCAGGTAAAAGAAAATAGCAGGTAAAGTAGCAATGCTCAGAATGGTGGAAACAAATAAATTTCCAGCAGCCAGCTGGTAGTTTCCGCCATAGCGCCTGCTCATTACCACTATAATTGTTTGGCAGGGCATAGCCATTTGCATTACCAGAACTACAAAGGCTTCGCGTGAAACATGAAGGTTAAAAGCTTTAAATATCCACAGGTAACCAAACCCTAATAGTATTGGCAGCAATATCAGCTTATTGAAGCTAAGGATATAAATGCTTTTGTGTTTCACCGATTGACGAATGCCAATACCCATGAGTAAGGCACCAATGTAAACCATCGATAGGGGGCTGGTTGCCTTCCCTAGGCCGCTAAGAGCATCGATAAGAAATGTTGGAATTTTAATCCCAAAGGCAGTAATGGAAAAGCCAATCAAAAGCGCAAATGTGTTGATGTTCAAAAGGCTTTTAAGTCCCGATTTTTTTTGACCTGAACTAAGCCTGTAAATTCCGTAGGTGAAAGTAATAGAATTGGATGCAAGTTGGTATGCAGCAGCATAAAAAATTCCCACACCACCTGGGAAAAGCGCATCAAAAAGCGGATAACCTAAAAACACAATATTCCCAAACATGGTGTGAAGGGAGTGAACGGTTGTACTTGCCGGGTTTAAACCCTGTAATTTCGACGAAATGGTTCCGGTTGCTAATGCTACTGCCAGATTAATAAAGGTGAACCCAAATACAATAGCACCATTGATAAGCAACGACGAGTTGCCTTCAATTTTGGCAAATGTTGAAAAAATTAAACAGGGTAGGGTGATGTCGATTATGAAACGCGATAGGAAATCTTTGGCCTCGTCCTTAATGATTTCAAAGTAGGAACCCAAAGCGCCTACCACCATTAGTACACCAAAAATCAGCAGCTGATGAATAATTATTGCCGAACCCATAAGTTGGTTTAAAACCTCACAAATTTAAAAAAATATGCATCTGTTAAAAAATTGATTTTCGTGGTAAATCTATTGACTTTTACTTATCCATACAGTAATTTGGTAAAATAAAACGATTGGCCGACAAAAATTTTAACCATACAGTAAGCCAACATCTTGCAGCAACAAAAAAAATAATTAAAATTGCAGTTGTTAATATATTGTTAAACCCTAAAAAGTTCAAAAAACAAAAGAAACATCTTAATTTGTCTTGTGATGAAGTCAAAGAAAGATTTTCGGAAACCCGTAAAGAACGATTCTTTCGATTCCGACGAGTTGAAGAGAGCCAAAAAGTTGAAACCCGTAAAAAAGGAGAAGAATTTGAAGCGCTCTTTCTATGAAGAGATTGACGAGTTTGAAGATCTGGATGATTATGATTTGAAAGACTCTTTGGAAGAATACTATGATGAAGATGCCTATGATGAAGAAGACGAAGACTACTAAATAGTAAGCAATAAAATTAAGGCTGAACCTAGGGTTCAGCCTTTTTTATTGGAATATGCTGATGATTAACCTTTAATCACACTTTTATCCTTAACGTAAACCGGGCGCTCAATGGCCTGGTCAAGAGAAATGAAGGTTTCGGTTCTTGAAATGCCCGGAATGTTCTGAATGGTATTAACCAAAACATCCATGAGATGCTCGTTATCGCGGCAGAAAATTTTTAGTAAAAGGGCATACTCACCGGTTATAAAGTGGCATTCAACCACCTCGGGCATCAGTTTAAGTGCCTCAATTACTCCGGCATATAGATTGGTTGAAACAAGCTGAACCCCAACAAATGCGCAAACATCAAAGCCAAGAGCTTTTGGCTTTACAACCATCCGTGAACCGGCAATAATACCGGCATCTTCCATTTTCTTAACCCTTTGATGAATAGCTGCACCCGATATTCCGCATTCGCGGGCAATTTCCAAAAATGGCATTCGAGCATTCTTAACCAGATACGATAGTATCTTTTGGTCAATTGCATCTACCTTGTATGATTCCGCCATAAAAGTTACAATGTGTAATTAAATTCGTTATAAAAATAATGCAATGATATAAAAAATACAAGAAATGTTACAAATTTTTACAAGATTTCCTTTGATACAATGGTGATAAAATAAAAAAGGGGGAATCTCTCCCCCT
>LUYY01000197.1 GCA_001603415.1 Bacteroidales bacterium Bact_07
GTGTGATAGTAACGATTGTAATACCTAAGCGAAAGGTAAAGGTTTGCCAATTAATATCACCATTTATTCCAAACGTTTTTTTGTTAAACGATTTTGCAGCAAGCAGGTAACCCAGTGTGAGAAAAAAGACCACTAAAAGCGGAATACTTTTGGGAATTTTTAGGTTGCTGAAGTAGAAAGTTAAAGGCAACCCGATAAAGAGGATTACCAGTTCAGCCCACCGAAAAACTTTTGTAATCGGTGTCATAAGTAAACTTATTTATTGTGGAAGTTCAACAACTACGGTTGTTCCTTTGTTCAGTTCCGATGAAAACTTCAGTTCACCTCTTAGTTTGCCAACTAACTCCTTACAGGTAACAAGGCCAATTCCGGTACCCTTCTCGTTATCGGTTCCCCTGGTTGATTGGTAATCCTTAAAAAGGGATTGCATCTGTTCCGCCGACATGCCTATTCCATTATCGGTAATTTTAATGGCTGTGTTTTTGGAATTACTGTTTACCTCAATTCTTATTTCACCCTCCGGGTAGGAGAATTTTATGGCGTTTGTGAGTAAATTGCGAACAATCACAGCCAGCATATCGGGGTCAGTATTCACCATTAGCTCGTTAGGGACTTCTTCGGTTAGCTTTATTCGTTTTTTTTGCCAAATGGGTCGGAGGATGTTTACCTGTTTTTGTATTAGCGAGTCGATAGGAACTTCCCTGAGTTTAGGTTCAATGGTTGTGGAGTTTAATTTGGCCCAGTTAAGGAGATTTTCAGTTAAATCGAAAAGGTTGTGGGCAAGATCGTTCAAAAGCTGAAGGCGAATCTGAAAATACTCCTTGTTTTCAAAATCGTCCTCAAAGTTCATCAGCATAAGGTCTGTTATGCCCAGAAAGGCGTTGAATGGACTTTTAAGGTCGTGCGATACTATTGAGAAAAGCTTTGAAAGCGACTGGTTCATCTCCTTGAGTTGTTGGTTCTGCTTTTCCAATTCCTGTTGCTTGATGATAAGCTGATTTTTAAGTTCCCTGTTTTGCTTGAGCACAGCCGATAGGGGCACACTCTCACCCTCCTGCTGCAACTCGGCAGGTTGCGACCAATGCCCATGTAGTATTTTCCATTCCCCATTCTCCTTTCGGAGTATGGCGGTTGTTCTATTGTTTGTGTATTCAAATTCGCCGGTTGGGAGCAAGAATCGCATATCTACCAGCCCCAAGATGTAGGCTGAGTCGGTTGTAATAGGGTAAACTTTTAGCACCTTGAACTGGTAAGTAAAAGGTTCGGGTGCCTGTGAAAACTCCCTTCGGAAAAGTTCGGCCGAGTGTTGATATGTTAGGCTAAACTCATCAACCCCTGTTCCAATCATATTAAAATCAGGAGAGAACGCACTAAGCGTATCTTCTAATTTACGCTGAACATAACTTTCGAAATACTTTAAGTACGCTTGTTTTACCTCGTCCTCCATCGCAATTACAAAATTGAATTTCAAATTTATAAATCAAAATTCGTATTGTGCAATATCGTTTCGAATTTTTTGGTGAATTTTGATATTTAGAAAAAAGTTGTAGTTTTGTATGAACATTTAGGAGATGATTCCACTTCAAAAAATACTATTATCGACAAAGCACACGGGATTTGAACAAACGATACTTTTAATTATAATTCTTTTCAACCTGCCGGCCTTGGCAGGTTTTTTTTTGCCCATCCTATTTGCCCAATTCACAATCAATATGGATCTGGTATTTCTCAAAGCAGCATATTCATTACTTAACTCATATCATAATGGAACATCAGCAAAAAGCCAGGCTTGTGCTTGAAGATGGCTCGGTTTTTACCGGTTACTCCTTCGGATATTCCGGTAGCACTGCAGGGGAAGTGGTTTTTAATACGGCCATGAATGGATACCCTGAAAGTTTAACCGATCCTTCGTATTTCGGTCAAATCCTTGTGGCTACTTTCCCTTTGATAGGTAATTATGGAGTTCCTGAGCCTAATCCGGTAGGCGGAATAGAGCAGAACTGGGAATCGAGCCGAATTCATATCAAAGGCTTGATTGTTAGTGAGTACAGCCAGAATTATAGCCACTGGAATGCAAACAGGAGTTTGGGACAGTGGCTCGACCAAAACAGGATTCCTGCCATTAGCGGTATCGATACGCGTATGCTTACCAAGCGATTGCGCGAAAAGGGATGTATGCTCGGAAAGATAATTGTTGATGGCGATACTGATTGGTACGATCCCAACGCCGATAATCCGGTTGCCCAGGTGTCCGTTAACAAGCCCATAACCTACGGCAATGGAAAGAAAAGGATTGTGCTGGTTGATTGCGGCGTTAAAAACAACATCCTGCGATGCCTTTTGAGGCGCGATGTTCAAGTTTATCGTGTCCCTTACAATTACAACTTTTTGAACGAGGATTTTGATGCGGTTCTGATTTCGAATGGCCCAGGCGATCCCAAGGCAAACACAAAAACCATTGAACATATTCGGGGATTGATAGAAAGGAGTATGCCGATAATGGGAATTTGCTTGGGTAATCAACTTCTGGCTTTGGCATCGGGTGCTAACACATATAAACTATCGTACGGCCATAGGGGGCATAACCAACCCGTTAGGCTGAAAGGCTCAAACCAATGCTTTATTACATCGCAAAACCATGGTTTTGCTGTTGATATATCAACTCTTTCCGATGAGTGGGAAGTGATGTTCGAAAACCTGAACGATGGTACTTGCGAAGGAATCAGGCATAAATCCAAGCCTTTCTTTGCCGTTCAGTTTCATCCCGAAGCTTCCGGCGGCCCAAACGATACCGAGTTCCTCTTTGATGAGTTCATCAACCTAATCGATAAAAAATAAAATCAATAGCTATGCCATTACAACATAAATACAGCAAAGTATTGGTGCTTGGTTCGGGAGCACTAAAAATAGGCGAGGCCGGTGAGTTCGATTACAGCGGATCGCAGGCTTTAAAAGCCCTTAGGGAGGAGGGAATAAGGTCGATACTGGTTAATCCGAATATTGCTACTGTTCAAACCAGTTCCGATGTAGCCGATATCATCTACTTTGAACCCGTTAAGCCCGATACCGTAAGGCAAATCATCGAAAAGGAACGCCCCGAAGGGATATTCCTGTCGTTTGGAGGTCAAACCGCTTTAAACTGTGGTGTGGAGCTATACCGTAATGGCACATTACAGGAATATAGCGTCAAAGTGCTTGGAACGCCGGTTAATACCATTATAAACACCGAGGATCGGGAACTTTTTGTTGATGAGCTAAATAAGATAGGTGTTAGCACCCCGCGAAGCGTAGCGGTAAAAACCGTGACCGATGCTCTTACGGCTGCCGGGCAAATTGGTTTTCCGGTAATTGTTAGGGCAGCCTTTACACTTGGCGGGCAAGGCAGCGGATTCTGTTCCAACCCCGAAGAATTGAAGACCTTAGCATCCAATGCTCTTACCTATGCCCCTCAAATTGTGGTTGAGGAATCGCTCAAGGGATGGAAGGAGGTTGAATATGAGGTGGTTCGCGATAGGTACGATAACTGCATAACGGTATGCAATATGGAAAATTTCGACCCGCTAGGTATTCATACAGGCGAGAGTATAGTGGTTGCGCCATCGCAAACGCTAACCAACTCAGAATACCATAAGTTAAGGGCAATGTCAATAAAGATTGTTCGTCATTTGGGAATTGTTGGTGAGTGTAACGTTCAGTTTGCCCTCGATCCCAATAGTGAGGATTACAGGGTAATTGAGGTTAACGCTCGCCTGTCGAGATCGTCGGCTTTGGCTTCTAAGGCAACAGGCTACCCTTTGGCATTTGTTGCCGCTAAGTTAGGATTAGGTTACGGCTTGTTTGAGTTGCAGAACTCGGTAACCCAAAAAACAACCGCATTCTTTGAGCCAGCACTCGATTACGTTGTGGTGAAAATTCCACGATGGGATTTGGCTAAGTTTAAAGGGGTATCGCGCAGTATTGGCTCGGCCATGAAAAGCGTTGGCGAGGTAATGGCCATAGGCCGGTCGTTTGAGGAGGCCATTCAAAAAGGTCTCAGAATGATTGGCCAAGGGATGCATGGCCTTGTGGCAAATTCCCACTTTAAAGTGAACAAAATTCAATCTTTACTCGAAAATCCTACCGACCAGCGTATTTTTGCCATTGCGCAGGCATTTGAGCAGGGCTGGAGTGCCGAAAAAATAAACTCCATCACCCGAATCGACCGATGGTTTCTCGATAAACTTCAAGGTATTGTTGAGGTTTCCAAGCAATTATCAGCATTTACATCTATTGAGCAGATGCCCTCGGAAATGATTATTGACGCAAAGCGTAAGGGTTTTTCCGATTTTCAGCTGGCACGATTGATTTACAACCCTTCGCCCGATAAAATTGAGGAGTATCAACAACTAGTTAGAAATTATCGTAAAGCAAAGGGGATAATTCCCTGTGTGAAACAAATCGATACTTTGGCGGCGGAGTTTCCTTCGGAAACGGCATACCTTTACCTAACCTATCATGGCTCCGAGGACGATACAGTTCCAAAACCCAAACCAAAGGTTTTGGTTTTAGGTTCAGGTGCATACCGTATTGGAAGTTCTGTTGAGTTTGATTGGTGCACCGTTAGCGCTGTAAAGGAGTTTCGCCGCTTGGGTTTTGAGGCCATTGTTTTGAACTATAACCCCGAAACCGTAAGCACCGATTACGACATGAGCGATAAACTTTATTTTGATGAGCTTACCTTTGAGCGGGTAATGGATGTTGTTGAAGTTGAGCGCCCACTCGGGGTGGTTGTTTCGGTTGGTGGACAAATTCCCAATAATTTGGCCGGTCGATTGCATGCAGCAGGTGTAAGAATTTTGGGTACATCACCAGTTTCAATCGATATGGCCGAGGATCGACAAAAGTTTTCGGCCTTACTCGATAGGCTTGGTATCGATCAGCCCGAGTGGCAGGAGTTAACCACCATGGAACAGGTGCAGGCTTTTGTTAATAGGGTGGGATATCCCGTCTTAATCCGCCCTTCGTACGTTCTATCGGGTTCGGCCATGAACGTGGTATCCAATGCCGACGATTTGAATGAGTACTTAACGGTGGCCGCCGAGGTGTCCAAGGCACACCCGGTTGTCATTTCCGAATTTATTGAGGGTGCTAAGGAAATTGAGTACGATGCTGTGGCAAACGATGGCCGTATATACATTGATGCCATATCGGAACACATTGAGTTTGCTGGGGTTCATTCGGGTGATGCTACGCTGGTATTTCCACCGCAACGACTTTACCTCGAAACCATTCGCCGTATCAGGCGAATTGCTGCTGCCCTTGCCAGTGAATTGAGGATTACTGGCCCTTTTAATATCCAGTTCCTGGCTAAGAATAATCAAATTAAGGTGATAGAGTGTAACCTAAGGTCCAGCAGGAGTTTCCCCTTTGTATCCAAGGTGATGAATTACAATATAATTGCTGCAGCCGTTGACTTTATGATAGGGGTGAAACCGGCTTTAAATCCACCCTCAATGCTCGACATAGCCCATGTGGGTGTAAAGGCATCACAGTTCTCGTTTGGCAGGCTTACCCTTGCCGACCCGGTGCTTGGGGTCGAAATGGCCTCAACGGGCGAGGTGGGTTGTATTGGACAAAATGTGAACGAGGCCTTGCTTAAGGCCATGCTTTCGGTTGGTTATCGGATTCCACAAAGGGCTATCCTGGTGTCATCGGGCCCCCTTAGGTCAAAACTTTCGCTAATCGATCCCATTGCTCGATTGGCTAAACGCGGTTTTACGATTTATGCTACCCGAGGAACGGCTATATTCCTTAACGATCATGGCGTTCCCGCCATATCGGTCTCCTGGCCCGATGAGTGCAATACTGAGCCAAATAGCCTCGTGTTAATTCAGACCCAGCAGGTTGATATGGTGATAAATATCCCTAAAAACCTATCGCGCAGCGAACTCCATAACGACTACACCATTCGGAGGACAGCCATTGACCATAACATTCCGCTAATAACAAACGCTCGACTGGCTTCGGCCTTTATCGAGGCTTTTCTTAATAGCGATTTATCGCGGATGGAGGTAAAAGACTACTATGAACTTGTTGGCGTTTAGTTCATGGGCCCACTGAACTTATTTTAGTAAACTTTGTTACCAAAAGTTCCGATAATTTTATGTGATATGGACTATGAGATGCCTGATGTGCTTTTAGCCTTTGGACTGACCCTGTTTGCCGGTTTATCAACCGGTATTGGTAGTGCCATAGCATTCTTTTCAAAGCATACAAATACTAAGTTCCTTTCGTTGGCGCTCGGTTTTTCGGCCGGAGTGATGATTTATGTGTCATTCATTGAAATTTTTTCCAAAGCACGTGAGTCGCTGGTCGATGCAATTGGCTTGCATTTAGGTTCATGGGTTACGGTAGTTTCGTTTTTTGGGGGTATGGCTCTTATCGCAATCATTGATAAGCTAATTCCGGAACAGGAAAACCCACACGAGGTTATGCTGGTTGAGGATGCCGCGAGCGGACGTAAAAAGAAAAGCAAGCTGATGCGCATGGGATTGCTAACAGCTTTAGCCATTGCCATCCATAACTTCCCCGAAGGGTTGGCCACATTTACGGCGGCTTTATCGAATCCAAAGTTAGGTGTGGCGATTGCGGTAGCAATTGCTATTCATAATATTCCAGAGGGAATTGCTGTATCGGTTCCTATATTCTATGCTACAAAAGATAAGCGAAAGGCGTTTAGGCTATCGTTCCTCTCGGGCCTTGCTGAACCTATTGGCGCTATAGTTGGATATTTGCTGCTTATGCCGTTTATTAACGGTGTTACGTTTGGAATTCTGTTTGCAGCAGTTGCAGGTATAATGGTATTTATCTCTGTTGATGAGTTACTTCCTGCTGCCCGCGAGTATGGCGAGCACCACCTTTCCATTTACGGACTTATAGCCGGCATGGTGGTAATGTCGGTTAGTTTGTTAATGTTTATCTGACAGGTTGTTTTTTCCGAAATTAGTGAGTGGAAACGCAAAAAATATTTAAACAAATAGTTTCTATTGACGGATAGGGGTTTAAAACAAACAAAAACGGTTGACTCAAAAGGTCAACCGTTTTGTTTTTGATGGCAGATTTTAATGCTTGCTTGCACAATCAATGCATACCTTTTTGTCGCCCTTGATGCGTCCGTATTCCATAACAGTCATCTCACCACACTCTTCGCAAACAAAGCTGTTAAAACTGTGGGGATGCTCTTTAAGGTCGTACTGGAACACTTCGGATATGTTGATGAGTTTTTCATCTGGGGCATTCATTACATTCACCACGAGTGGGTCAACCACAAAATCGGGCACTTTGCTCGCAGGAATTCCTTTTTCGCGGTAATCCTTGAAAAACGAAGTTTGTTTGTTGGCAAGCATAGCCTCAGCCTTAGGGGTAACCCTAACGGCTCTGCCGGTTGCTTTGTCAATTACGGTTACTGCCCACTTGCCCTTATGGGTTTTCTTGATATTTCCTTTGCCAAAGGTTGTGCCTAGTATAACCTGTAAACCATCGGCATAGCAGGTGGCACAATGGTCATCACCAAGGTCAACAAGGGCAATAAGCTGTCCATCCTTTGCCCGTTCTACACCTAGTGCGTTCATTGCTGCTGCACCTACTCGAAGCCCCATGGGCATTGCAGGACATTTGTGTCCGTGAAATTTTTGGCCAAATTCTAACCAATCTTTAGGATTAATCATAGTTTTTAAAATTTAAGTGTTAGTGAATCAATTGTTTATTATCTGGAACAGAATATTCAGGTTGAATAGTTATGTGGTTTATACCGTATTCAGCAAGGGTTGATTTTATTTTTTCGAGCAAAACCTCAAAATCAGATATGCTGATATTGTTTGTAACATCAACGTGTGCTTCAAACATGATTTCATGTTCATCAATTTGCCAGATATGCACGTGATGAATGTTTCTGACACCTTCAAGTGCTTCGAGTTTCCTGGTAATTAAATTAATGTCAATATTATCAGGTGAAAACTGCATGAAAATCTTTAATGAGGTTTTGAAAATCCCCCACGAGGAGTAAAGCAAGTAAAAAGCAATTAAAATGCTAAAAACAGCATCAACCCAGTTCCACTGTAGGTATTTCATAGCTAACCCACCAATTAGAACGGCTACCGATGTGAGCATATCGCTAAATAAGTGAAGGTATGCCGATTTTATATTTATGTTATCGTGTGCATCGTTTCTTACAAAAAGAACACTTACCCCGTTTACTAAAATACTGAGCAGCGAGAGCCCAATCACCCAGTTTGAGTTGATGGTTACTGGAATATAAAGGCGCTTAATGCCCTCGACAAGAATTGCTATAGCTAAGCCCATTAGGGTTGCCGAATTGATAAAGGCAGCCAGTATTTCGGAGCGTTTTAAACCAAAAGTACGCTTTAAAGTGGCCTTTTTACCTGTAAGCCTATTGGCCAGGTAGCTTATAGCCAGCGATAAAACATCGCTGAAGTTGTGAGCAGCATCGCTCAGTAGCGACATACTTCCCGATATTATACCTCCAATACCTTCGGCCACTGTAATTAATACGTTTAGCAGGATGGTAATGCCTAAATTTTTCCCGCTTACCCGATGGTGATGATGGTGAGTCTCGTTATTCATTCTATTTCCAATTATGCTAATACTTCATATGACATTTTAATTGCAATTAGTAGCAGTACGATAGCATATATAATCTTAACCTGTTTCGATTTTGCTTTTTGGGTCATGTACCTGCCACCAAGCTGTGAACCAATAACAACGGCTAGCACAACAATGATAGTGAGTGGCCAATTCATGTGCCCTTGCGATACATGCCCCAGATATCCCGAAATGGATGAGAACGTTACCACAAATGCTGTGGTAGCAGCGGCCTCCTTAGTCTTATAGCCCATCATCATTAAGATAGGTGCTATTATAAAACCACCTCCCAACCCGAGCATGCCGCCGATAAAACCTGCAAAGCCACCTACAAAGAATCCAATTATACTTCGCTTTTTAAGCGACATCAACTCTTCAGGATCATTTTGTCTGGAAGTCCAAAGCGTACGTAGTGCAGCGGCTATAACCATAACAGCAAAAAGTATCTTCAAGGTTTGAACCGGCACATGTTCGCTGGTCATGGCTCCTAAAGGCGAAGCAACTAATGCCGTGGCGGCCATGACGGCTCCTCCTTTCCAGTCCACCATTTTTTTGCGGGCAAATGGGATTAATACCAATGCTGTGTTTAAGCCGTTTAGTAGCAAACCAAGGGGGATTGCCACCGAAACCATATCGAAACCTGCCCAGTTTAAAACTGGCACATAAACCATTCCGCCTCCCAGACCAAGCATGGCAAATATGAACGAAGCGGCTGCAATAATCAGAAAAACAATTGTATAAAGCATATTCGTTAATTTTAGGTAAGTAAATACTTACATTTGATTTAAAAAAATTATTTGCTTAACATCTTATGCATTAGCAATAACATCCTATGGCAAAAGTTTGATGTATCCAAAACTCCATTGTTAAGTATAAGTTCTACATTAAGCGATACGGGAATCCCCATGTAGAGCATGGCCACATTTTCAACCGGAATGTTTTCGTCCCATATCCCTTCGGCAATGCCATCGAGAACAACTTTGCTTACCATTTTTTTTTGGGTATTAAATATCTGCATTAAGGCCAATTTTAGTTCTTCATCGTTATTATGCGATGCCTCCGAAAAGAGTAGAAGGGTTATGCCCTTGTTATCGGTGAGATATTTAACGGTAAAACATAGAATGCTTTCCAATCGTTTTTCTGGTGAAGTGCTTTGTGTGGCAATTTTTCTAAGACTCCCAATAAAATCTTTTTGAACGTCGTTAATGATGGAATGTATAATATGCTGCTTGGTTGGGAAGTGCCTAAAGATTGCCCCTTCACTCAACCCAATACGTTGGGCTAGCATTCGCGTCGATAGGTTCTTAAGCCCATCGGTGTAAATAATATCGAGCACCGCCTGCTTTATTTGCTCCTGTCGTATTTCGGTGGATTGACGCATATGTTTATGTAAGTAAACACTTGCAAACATAATATAATTTTTTGAACTGAGTGTTTGTTTTTTTAAAATTTAACAAATGGTTTCGATTCTTGGGTTAACAAAACTTTATATGATA
>LUYY01000198.1 GCA_001603415.1 Bacteroidales bacterium Bact_07
CAATAGCAGACCGGCTAAGGCAATAATCGATAGTTTTAAACCTTTCATTTTCATATAAAAGTTGGTTAGTTATTAATTCTGCTTAATTGTAAGCACCCAATTTAGTAATTACAAACATACTACATAAAATCCAATTTATCAAATTCATGTAACAAAAATAAACATTTGTGTTACAATGATACCAAGTTAACACCTTTTTTGTACGATTGGTCAAAAATCGCCGATTTTATTTTTAGGAAATCATCGGGGTTTGCCACAAAATCAATTTTTGATGTATCGATTACCAAAAATGTGTACTCGGGGTGCTTTCTAAAAAAGTCAAAATATCCTTGGGTTATCCCATTTAGGTATTCAGCGGTTATGGTTTGCTCGTAATCTCTTCCTCTTTTTTGAATGTTTTTTAGTAAATGTTCGGTTGGCAAATGGAGATACACGTATAGGTCGGGCTTGGGAAGGGTGTTGTAGATAATTGAAAAGAGTTGTTTGTAGAGTTGTAGCTCATCGCCGCTTAGTGTGTTCTGGGCAAAAATGAGCGATTTCATAAAGTAGTAATCGGCAATAGTCAGTGAATGAAAAAGCGAGGGCGAACGCAGTTCACTGTTTAGCTGTGAATATCGCTCGGCAAGGAACGATAGCTCCAAGGGGAAACTATACCGTTCCGGGTTTTTATAGAATTTTGGCAGAAACGGGTTGTCGGCAAATTGCTCCAGGATTAGCTTTGCGTTTAACTCTTTAGCCAACATGGTGGCAAGGGTTGTTTTACCAGCGCCTATATTCCCTTCAATTACAAGGTAATGCATAATTTGTTAAAGGCATTTATTTCTGGCTAAATTATATTTTTTGATGCACAAAACAAAAGGGGTTGGAGTGAAACCCCAACCCCCTGATGTGTGTTTGTTTTATTAGTACTGCATTCCCAAGTTGTACATAATGAAAGCAAAGATATCGGCATACTCGTCAATAACCATCGATGTGGGCATGCCAGCTCCGTGTCCAGCGCGGGTTTGAATGCGAATGAGGGCGGGATTTTTAGGGTTAGGATTTTTCTCTTGCATGGTAGCAATGTACTTGAATGAGTGAGCCGGAACAACCCTGTCATCGTGATCGGCCGTGGTTACCAGTATGGCTGGGTAATTGGTTTTTGCTTTGATGTTATGTAGTGGGGAGTAGCTGTAAAGGTTAAGGAATTGAATGGAGTCGTTGCTGGTGCCATAGTCGTTAGCCCATGCCCAACCTATAGTAAAGTTGTGGTACCTTAGCATATCCATAACCCCAACCTGCGGAATGGCAACCTTAAATAAATCGGGGCGTTGGTTGGTTACAGCTCCAATGAGTAAACCTCCATTCGAACCACCCTGGATGGCAATTTTTTTAGGCGATGTGTACTTTTCCTTGATAAGATACTCTGCAGCAGCAATGAAATCGTCGAATACGTTTTGCTTATTAAGTTTTGTGCCAGCACGGTACCAGTTCTCACCATACTCGCCACCACCCCTGAGGTTTGCCATGGCAAATATGCCACCCTGCTCAAGCCAGAATAGTCTTGCGGTGCTAAAGTAAGGGAGTAGGCTTATGTTAAAGCCGCCGTAACCGTAAAGAAGGGTGGGGTTGTTGCCATCGAGTTTAATGCCTTTCTTATGAACAATGAACATTGGAACAAGCGTGCCATCCTTGCTGGTATAGAATACCTGCTTGGTTTCGTAATCATCAAACTTAAAGTCGATATTGGGGCTAAAGAATGGGGTTGAGGCGTTGGTGTTAACGTTGTACTTAACAACAGTTGGTGGTACGGTAAACGACGAGAAAGAGTAGAAGGCGATGGTGTCGTTTAGCTCGCCGCTGATTCCTGATATTGTTCCAAGTGTTGGTAGTTCTATGTCGGCAACCTTGCTGCCATCAAGGTTGTAAACCTCTGCTTGGCTCTTAGCGTCAACAATGTAATTGGCTATAATTTTTTTGTTGATAAGGGCACATTCCTTAAGAACATCCTTGCGTTCGGGCAGAATATCGCGCCAGTTGCCAATATCCATGCTGTTAACGTTGATTTTTACCAGTTTATACTTGGGCGCCTTGTAGTTGGTTAAAACTATAAGATTATCATCAACATGGTCGAGCACGCTATACTCAAACTCAAAACCGGTTGTAATTTTTGAGAAATTTGCCTTGGGGTCTTTTAGGTTCTTCACATAGATGGAATTGCCATAGGTTGATTCCGATTCATAAATAATGAGATATTTTTCGTCCTGTGTGGTTTGGGCGGAGTAGTTGCGCAGGGGGTATTGGCTGTTTGAGAAAATCAACTTATCGGTTTCAACCGGTGTTCCTACCTTGTGGTAAAAAACTTTATGGTTTTGGTTGATATTCGATAGTTCAGAACCCTCTTTGGGGGCATCGTACCGGCTATAGAAAAAGCCATCGTTTAGCCATGCAATCGATGAGAATTTCACCCAGCTAATTTCGTCGGGTAGTTGTTTGCCGTCGGGCAGTTCAATCACCTTGATTTTTTGCCAGTCGGAACCTCCGTCGTTAATGGAGTAAGCCAGGTATTTCCCATCGCGCGATACGCTTACATTCGATAACGAAATGGTACCATCCTCGCTAAAGGTATTGGGGTCAAGAATTACTTTAGGTTCAGCCTGAAGGTTTTCCATCATGTAAAGTACACTTTGGTTCTGAAGTCCTTCCTTTTTGAAGAAGAAGTATCTGCCGCCTGCTTTAAAAGGGGTACCCATTGATGTGTAGTTCCAAATTGCGGTCAGTCTTTCTTTGATTTTATTGCGGAAAGGAATAGCATTTAGGTAGTTGAATGTAACCTCATTTTGCTGTTTCACCCATTCGGCAACTTCAGGCGATTTATCATCTTCAAGCCAGCGATAGGGATCGGCAACCTTCACTCCGAAATATTCGTCAACCACATCTACCTTTTTGGTCTTTGGGTATTTAACTTTTGAGGTATTACACGACATTGTAATCAATATTGGTGTAGCTAACAGCAGCATTATGACTGACTTTTTCATCGCTTTCAAATTTTTGTTGTAATATACAAACAAAAATACAATAAAAATATACAAACCTTGCACTAAATTCTAAAAAAATGCAGGGTGCTTTGGAGGTAAATAAAAA
>LUYY01000199.1 GCA_001603415.1 Bacteroidales bacterium Bact_07
GACGCTCTTCCGATCTAACTAAGCTGATTTTTTATTGTAACGAAGTATGGCAAAACTTAAAACAGCAATAGCCATTAGGCTTATTGATATGAAACTTTCCCTTAGGTTGCCAAAATCAGACCCTTTCAGTATTAGCATTCTGTTTACCTTCATAAAGTAGTATAGCGGGTTGATGGTATTGAACCATTGAGCCCATTTGGGCATACTTTCGGTTGGAGTAAATAGTCCGCTAAGCATCAGGAAAACTATCATAAAGAAAAATGCCATAAACATTACCTGCTGCTGATTGCTTGCCGATGTTGAGAGTATCAAACCTAAACCTAATGCAACTAAAAGGTAAATGGCGGCAAAGCCAAAAAGAAGCGGAGTGCTACCAACAATTGTAAGGTTGAACACGAGTTTAGCAATAATCAAACCAAACGAAAGTTCAAATAGTGCTATAATCCAGAAAGGAACGAGTTTCCCCACTATGAATTGATAGGGCTTTATGGGGGTAACGTTAACCTGCTCAATTGTGCCAAGTTCCTTTTCCCTTACTATGTTTATGGCCGTTAAAAACATCCCCACTATGGTGACCAATATAACCAGAATCCCCGGAACCATGTAGAGCTTGTAGTTCAAATCCGGGTTATACCAATGCCTGACACTTTGTTTTGTAGGAATGATGTTTGAACTTTGAATCGAAATGCTTGAAGTGTAACCCTGAATTATACCCGAAGTGTAACCTTGAGTGAGAGCGGCCGCGGTAATGTTTATGGCATTCAGCATAAGCTGAACGTTAACCGGAGTTCCTTCCACTAAATTTTCACCAAAATGTTCTGGAATAACCAAAACAGCATCGGCTTCCCCTAAATCAATTAGCTCAACTGCTTTTTCAACACCACCCCTTACAGGTATCAATGAGTAAAACTTTGAATGGCCAAAGGCATTTACCAAGCTGCGCGATTCCGATGAGTTATCGAAATCAATAAGGGCCAACTTGATATTTTTCATCTCCTGCGTTGCCGCATTGGCAAGTATCAGCAGCTGAACAATTGGCAACACAAAAATTATTGGCAGGATTGTTTTATTCCTGAATACCTGAATAAATTCCTTCTGTAATAGAATCAATATCTTTTTCATAGCTGGCAATTTACTCCAATCGAACTTTAAACTTTTTAATGCTTAGGCCAATAAAGACTAAAGTCATTGCTATCATTACCATTACCTCTTTGAGCACGTATTGAAACCCTTGTCCCTTAATCATTATGGTTTTCAATGCCGATAGGAACCAACGGGGTGGCATAATTAAGCTAAGCCATTGAAGCAGCTTGGGCATGTTCTCAATGGGAAAGATAAAACCCGATAGTAGAATGGTTGGCAGCATTAGAGCGAACATCGATATAAACATGGCAACGGCTTGACTTTTGCTCAACGTTGATATCAATATTCCTAATGATAGTGCCAGCAAAATGAATAGTGAGCTTACCCCTAGCAGCAAAAGCATATTTCCCCTCAAAGGCAAGTGAAATACAGTATAGCCCATTAAAATAATCACCAGCACATTGGTAAAAGCAATGCCAATATACGGGATAACCTTACCAACCACTATTTGCCATGGTTTTAATGGTGATACCAGCAGTATTTCCATTGTTCCCAATTCTTTTTCGCGCGTAATTGATATGGATGTCATCATTGCAGTAACCAACATGAGGATAAGCACCATGGTTCCGGGCACAAACATAAATGCTGAGTTCATCTCCTCGTTATATAACATTCGGCTTTGAACACTTACCCTTTCCTTCTGCCGGGTTAAGCCAAAATACTCAGTGGTAAACGAGTTCACTATACCTTGCACATACGATGCAAGAATACTTGCCGTATTGGGGTCCGATGCATCGGTTACTACTTGATAATTGGCAAAGCGATCGTTTTGAAGTTTTTGAGAAAAATTATTGCCTATAATGAGCACCAGCTTGGCGTCGCCATTCTTAAATACCTTCTCAATTTCACCATAACTGTTCAAATATCCCTTGAAGTTAAAATACCCCGACGATGATATGCGCTGAACTAATCTTTTAGTAAGGTAATCGTTAGAGTAATCGAGCACGGCGTAATTGGCATTTTTGATTTCGCTCGAGATTACGAATCCAAAGATTAGCAGCTGTATAACAGGCATTACCAGCACAATGAGCAGCGTGCGTGTATCACGAAAAATGTGCTTGAACTCCTTTGTTATAAAGTTTAAGAAACTACTCTGTGCCATGGCAATTAGCTTTTAGTATTTCCGTTTCGGGCTAATGAAAGGAAAAGTTCATTCATCGTTTCTACAACATATTTTTGTTTCAATTCACCGGGTTTACCAAGGGCACCAATTTTACCATCAACCATAACCAATGCGGTGTGGCAATACTCAGCCTCGTCCATGTAGTGAGTGGTTACTATTACAGTTGTTCCCAACGATGAAATATGGTGAATGGTTTCCCAAAACATTCGGCGGGCAACCGGATCAACCCCACTGGTGGGCTCATCAAGGAAAATGACTGGCGGTTTGTGAACCAACGATACCGCAAGCGATATCCTTTGCCTCCATCCAACAGGCAGCGATTCCACCATAATATCTTTAAAATCATGCATCTTAAAATCTTCAACCAATTCCAAGGCACGACCCTTTAATGCCTTTCCCCATAGCCCGTAAATTCCCCCAAAAAATCGAATGTTTTCCCATACCGTTAAATCGCTGTAAAGCGAAAACTTTTGGCTCATATAGCCAATGTTTGCCCTGATTTGTTCAGGCTGAGTATAAGCATCGTAACCGGCAACACTGATTTTGCCTGAAGTAGGCGATAACAAACCACAAAGCATCCTAATAGTAGTGGTTTTCCCTGCGCCATTAGCACCTAAAAGACCAAATATTTCACCTTTCCCAACGGTAAAAGTCAGGTTATTTACAGCGACAAAACTGCCAAATTTTTTCACAAGGTTTTCTACCTCAATCACATTTTTCATCATACAGCACTATTTCTCTGACAATTGATAAATAAAGTAATCCTCAATGCCTGCATCAATTTCTTTGACCACAGCATCAATCCCAATCGACTTCAAGATTTGGCCTAAAGAGTCAGCATTTTCATTACTACTTTTAGTTGCGAAGTGCAAACTATGACCAAACATGTATGCCGTTTCGCAGGCGTTCAAACGCCTTATGGCATCCGAGTGTTTCCATATATCGCTTGCATAAACCGCAAAAAGTTTATAGGGAAACATATGCGCAAAGCCCTCGGGTGTGTTAACCCCTAAAATCGTACCTTTTTGGATTAATGCTACCCTATCGCACTGTTTAGCCTCGTCCATATAGGCTGTGGATACAAATATGGTTATGCCTTGATTCTTAATCTCATGCAGCAAATTCCACAGTTCCATTCTGGAAACGGCATCAACACCTGTTGTAGGCTCATCTAGGATTAGAACTTTTGGGCGATGAATTAATGCACACGAAAGGGCTAGTTTTTGTTTCATACCACCCGAGAGTTTTCCGGCAGGTCTATCCTTAAAGGGTTCCAGCATGTGGTAAACCCCTTTTATCAGGTCATAATTCTCCTTGACAGTTGTTCCAAAAATACCGGCAAAGAAATTTAGGTTCTCCTGAACGGTCAAATCGGAATAAAGCGAAAAAACGGCGGGCATGTAGCCAATTTCACCCCTCAACTCCTTGTATTGGCTTACTGTATCCAAGCCTAAAACTCGCGCATTTCCGCCATCGGGAAGTAAAAGCGTGGCAATAATGCGTATTAACGTGGTTTTACCAGCCCCATCGGGGCCAATTAAACCGTACATTTCGCCAGTCTCTACGCTCAGGCACACATCGCTAAGCGCCTTAACCTCACCGTATGATTTTGAAAGGTTTGTTACTTGTATTGCAGGCATGAAACATAAGTTGATTAAGAATTTAGAAGTCAGAATGAGCTTTCATCCTTTAAAACCCACTGAACACAGCACACTATCAACTAATCCCCAATTCTTACCTCTACAGGCATTCCTATTTTAAAATACCCGTTAGGATTGTGAATTCGAACCTTTACCGCGTAAACAAGGTTTACCCTCTCGTTCCTTGTTTGAATGATTTTTGGAGTAAATTCGGCTTCCGATGCTACCCAGGCTATTTCGCCCATATCCTCTTTCAGCTCACCTTTTGATGTATCGGTTAAAACCTTAACCTTGCGGCCAATTGTGAACTGGGGCAGTTGCGTTTCGTCGATGTAAACCCTTGCATAAACCGTTTCCAGATTGGCAATCCTGCAAATGGGCCTGCCTACCGTAATAAGCTCTCCTGTGTTTGTATATCGTGATAAAACTATGCCTGAAATTGGCGATACTATTTTGCATCGCTTTAAAAGGTCGTCGGCTTGAGCAATTTGGGCTGCAACCGCATCGATTTCGGCCAAAACCCCTGAACGCTGGGCATCAAATGTTGTCCTTTGCCGAACTGCAATGTTGTATTTTCCCTCAATATCATCGAGTTGGCGTTGAGTTGCTGCGCTATCGGCCAGTAACCTTTTAACACGGTCGAGTTCCTTTTTTAGGACGCTAATCTGTTCATCCTGAACGGCAATTTGGGCATCAATCCCTTGCAATTTCGCTTTTGAAGCGTTTAGCTGAGCCTTTAACTGATTGAGCTTGAGTATTTGCGGGATTGTATCAACAATGCCTATAAGCTGATTTACATCTACTTTAAATCCCTCATCAATTCTCAGCTCTAACAACCGGCCACCAACCTCAGCCGAAATGGTAACATCATCCGATTCAATGTTCCCGTAGGCATCGGATTTGCCATTTTCACTGCTACACGATAATAAGGTTATGGATACAAAAACCATAAAATAATTTAACCATTTCATACTTTACGATTTATTCGTTAATACTTAGTCCTAATGTGAAGTATAGCTTAACAACCTCTTGCGCGAGTTTCACCTTACGCAGCTCCATCTCAATTTTTGCCCGAAGCAAGCTGTTGAAATCCGACAGGTAAACCGATGATGTTATGATTCCGTTTTTCAGCTGCGATGCGGATGCTTTAACCGACTTATCGAGCAGTTCAACAATTTTTTCATCGGTTTTTAATTGCCTTTGTAACGATTGAATTTGTTCCAACGATGATGAAACCTGAGCGCTACAACCCTCGTTGTAAACTTCGCGCCGATACTGCAAAATGTTTTGTTGAATTTTCAGGGTCTGTCTTTCGCGCGAGGTGCTATTCCAATCCCAAATATTCCAAGTCAAGCGTGCCCCAACCAAAGCAAAGGAATCGAACTCGTTCGAAAGCATATTAAGTCCTGGTTTGCCATAGCCAACACGGGCAAAAGCACTTAATTTCGGCATTCGCTTGCTGGTCAAGGCTCCGGTTGCAGTCATCAGGTAACCATTTTGCAGGTCAAAGAGTTGATATTCGGGTCGAGCACAAATACTCTGGTTTGGAATGGCTAACGTTGGAACAACCGCTTGGTCGTTCTCATCAATTTTTACACCGGTTAGTGCGTAAATTGATTTAACCAAACCAGACCGTTGCGCAAGGTTAGCATCTACACTTTGCTCTAACCTTAGCCTTTCGGCCTTAATGGCATTTAACGACGTTTCAAGTACGGCACCGGCATTAATACCTGCCTCAAGTTCCTCAATTCGTTTGTCGAGTTCACCTGCCATTAACCGAAGTTGCCTGTTGGCCATGTCAATGGAAAGTATCCCAAAGAAAAGCGATGCCACCCTTTCCTTTTGTGTGAATATCTCGCTTTCAACCCTGTTTTGTTCAATCTTTCGGTTTTCCTCCTCAATTTGCTGCATCGATTTTGTTGCACCTCCATCCCATATCAGCTGGCTCAGGTCAACCGTTAGCTTGTAGTTATCCTTATCGGGCATTGGAATTACTATTCCTGGCACAGGAATATTTACCCTGGTAACATCCGATTGCCAGGTGGCTTCAGCATTAAAGTCAACCTTTGGCAAATAGTTTACCCTGATATTGGCTTTCCGAAACCCATACACCGAATCGGTGGCCAAGCTTACCCTGTAAAGCCGATTCCACTGCTCCATGCCTTTAAGCAAACCCGAAAGAGTAACCGTCTCCTGACCTTTTAGCGTAATTGTTGATGTTAATAGCATCAACGTAGGCCCAAAAACTCGAAATTTTGTCATTACTTTAATCATATTGTTCTACCTTTTATAGAAAAAATCACAAAATCGGCAACAAACTTTTTGCGTTCGCGCAGAAATTGGTTGTACTCGGTGCTATTGCCTTCAAAAAGAACCTGCTCAATGATTGGTTTACCTGCAAAAGGAAAAATGCATGCACTAACGGTTGTTACCATTAGATGAAGAACCTCGTTCAGACTTAAACCCATTTCATTGGATAACACTTTCATCACCTCCTTCAACTTTCTACTATCAATGCCCGATTCGCCAATGAATTGCGCTATTATCTGAGGATTCCGATTGACCTCACGCAATACAAAGGCTGGCAGAAACGGATTTTTAAGGAATAAGTCAATATACTCCTCAACAAAATGTCTAATCTTCTGCTCGTGCGTCATGTCAGGGGATAGTAATACAGGGATTAGTCGGGGAAAAAAGCTATTCAGTTCAACCTTAAAAATGGTCATGAACAGTTTTTCCTTTGAGCGGAAATAGTAATGCAACAATGCCTTGTTTATTCGGGCCTCATCGGCAATTTCCTGCATCCTTGCCCCATCTAACCCCTTTTGCACGAATACCCGCTTAGCCGCCTCAAGTATCTTACTTTCAGTATCTTTCTCAATTTTATTTGATTTCATATCAAATTAACCATTTGGTTAAACTATTTGGCAAATTTTCAACATGTTTTTCAATGTTCCAAATTTTTTAAGAAATATTTTAACCGTTTGGTTAAGATTTTTTGTATTCACCTATTT
>LUYY01000200.1 GCA_001603415.1 Bacteroidales bacterium Bact_07
ATATTTATCACGATATCATATATTTTTTAACATTTTTTTACCCATTTACTAGATTTTGTTTCAAACTGTAACTAAAACTACCTGATTTGGAAATTATTTCTAATTCAAAAATGGCACTCAAGCTAATTAATAAATATTTGACTTACATTGCATTTTTCGTAAATTGCTTAAAAATATTCATGGTTATGAAAAGGGTGGTAATCCTTCTGACAGTATTAGCCATAAGCCTGAATTTGGGTTTTGCTATACAAAAAGAGCATTTTAAAAACGATAGCTTATCACAAAATCAAAAAACCGAGGTAATCTCTGAATCTAATTTGGTTCATGCAGCTGAAAGTCAAAGTGAGGTAACCGAGAATAATCATGAAGGGCATGGGTTAAACCTTGCTCCGTTCCTCTTCATTGTCCTTTCGTTGTTTATTGGAACTGCCACCCGCCACCTGTTTAGCAAAGGGCCACTGCCCTACACCATTATGCTTTTAATCATAGGACTTATTCTTGGAATATTAACAAGGTTTGATATTATGCAAACCATAGGTTTGGATATGGTTGGGCAAGCCGTACACTGGGCGGGGAATATCGACCCGCATTTAATTCTATACCTTTTCTTACCCACACTGATTTTTGAAGCTGCCTATGCATTGCATATCCATACCTTCAAAAAATCGCTGGTTAATGCGGTTATACTTGCTGTGCCCGGAATAATGGTTGCAATCGTTATCACAGCTTTTGCCTTGCTGCTCATCAAATCATTGGGTATTGGTTTAAATGAATGGACAATCCTACTTGCATTCCTGTTTGGGGCAATAATTAGCGCAACCGACCCCGTGGCAGTGGTAGCTATACTGAAAGAGGTTGGGGCAAGCAAACGGCTATCAACCATAACCGAAAGCGAGTCGATGCTTAACGATGGCACAGCTATCGTTTTCTTTATGACGATATTTGGTTTAATTACCGGTGAAGCCGGGGGGAATGCTTTTGTGGAATTTTTAAAGGTTTCGTTAGGCGGTGTACTGGTAGGTGCCCTAGTCGGTTGGGGTATCATAGCGTGGCTGAAAAGGGTATTCAACGATGCCCTTATTGAAATAACGGTTGTAATTGGAGCCGCATACCTTTCATTCTTCATTGCCGAATCGGTTCTGCATGTTTCAGGAGTTATTGCCGTGGTTACACTGGGCATATCGATGGCTGGCCCAGGAAAAACGAGAGTTAGTCCCAGTGTTACTCACTTTCTGCACGAGTTCTGGGAACTGGCAGCATTTATTGCCAATACACTTATCTTTATAATAGTTGGTGTGGTTATTGCCCAGCAGGTCAACTATACCTTCAGCGATGTTAAGGTTCTCCTTTTGGTTTACCTCGCCATACATGTTGCACGCCTTGGAACCATTTATGTTTTCTATCCGCTGATGCGCCGGATAGGTTACGGCATCGCTTGGAAAGACTCAATTGTTCTGTGGTGGGGTGGCTTGCGTGGCGCAGTGGCCTTAGCCTTGTCACTAATAGTTGCCATTGATACCAGAATTCCGATTGAACCCCGAAGCCAATTACTTTCACTTACGGCGGGAATTGTAATTTTGACCTCTCTCATAAATGCTACCACCGTAAGATGGCTTATTGATAAACTTGGCCTTTCTAAAATAGGTGATATCAAGGCAGGCTTAATGATGCAATCGCTACAGCAAATAAGACTTAGCGGCGAAAAAGAAATTGAAAAACTTAAGGAAAATCGATACATGTCGGGGGCCGACTGGGAAAAGGTTTCAGGTTTCCTGGTTGATGCCAGCGTGATAGAAGAAAAACCACAACAGTTTAATCTGGAAGATGCCATTGCCGAAACCCGTAAACGTCTGCTCCAAAAAGAGAAGGAAAGTTACTGGCGGCAATTTAGCATGGGTATGCTCAGTTCCGAAGGCGTAAACCTTCTCTCCGACCAAATAGATGTTTTGCTCGACTACGGCGGTAAAATTCCTCTATCGGAACGACAGGATATTGAAAACATTTGGACTACTCCAAAAACAATAGCCAAGCTACAAAATCTTCCATTAATTGGAACAATTTGGAAGCGCAGGTTCCAAAACCGATTAACACTAAGTTACGACTGTGCCAGAGCATTTGTTGCAGCTCAGGAGGAGAATCTAAAAACGCTCTCAAGCCTGATTATTGGCTTTTCAATCAATTCAACAGAATCGTCAAAAGAAACCGAACTACTTAGCGTGCTCGAGGATGAACTAAATGTAAACCGAATTACAGGCCAAACATTCCTGCGAAATCTCCGCGAAAAATACCCCGACGTATGCCGAAATATCGAAACATTACTGGCATCCCGCTTGCTTTTAAACCAACAGGAAGATATGCTGGAGCGCCTTAAAAAACAGGGACGCCTGGAACCGGACGAAGTTGAACGCATCCAGGCTTCCATCCATGCTTCGATGAAAATTCTAATTGATACCTCGGTTAAGGAAAATACGCAACTCAAAGTTGCTGAGGCACTAAAAAACACCCCAGGATTGAATAATCTTTCCGAAGAGGCACTCCAGTTTCTGGTCAATAAAAGCCAACTTAAAATTTATCCCGAGGGAAGCACAATAGCCAAGCAAAACTCTGACCCTGACGGTATCTTTATTATTATCAACGGAACGGCAAACTACTATAAAACGGGAAAAATAATTGGGGTTAAAGAAATCTACGATGTTTTTGGGGCAATCGAATGGCTTACGTCATGGAAACTTCGCTATACCTTTATTGCTGAGACTCCGGTAACTCTCATCAAAATTAACACTTCAACCATTAACCAACTTGCTAAACGATTTGCTGAAGCCAACCAGATGCTGAAATTCTTTGCTGCTGCCGATATCGCAATGGAATTACTTAAACAACACGAAAAATTTTCCGAACTAACCACCCGCAAGCTTAGAACTATTATTCGGAACTCTGAACTATTTGAATTGAAAGAGGAAGAAAAGCAACGCTTTTCGGGATCGGCATGTATCCTGGTTAAAGGCCAAGCTATAACCGACGAACAGGAACAATTAATAACTGCCCCTGCAATACTAAACGACTATAACATTAGAAGTAAAGGTAAAGCACTTGTTCTGGTAATACCCTAAGGCTTTTTTGCCTCAACCATGGGCTGAAAACGCCTATAGGTGGGCAATGCGGCAGGCCCATACCAAAAGAAATATTCTGCATCGAACAATCCAAATTTAACAGCGGGGTTTTCGTTCATCATCTTTTGGGCCTCATCGGTTTTACTGGTGTTTAAAATGTAAAAACTCCTAAAGTTTTTATCGTTCTTTCCCAAAGGTCCGGTCACTATAAGTGTTCCATTGTTAGTCATTTCGGTAATTGCATCGATATGGCCTTTATAAAGCCACGTTAGCGAGTCGCGACTTTTAATTTGCTTTGTGCCTGTCTTTAGCATTACCATTACGTACCACTTCATGCCATACTCATCGGCCCCAAGTGAATCGGCTAAAGCCTTGTTGTAATTATTTACAGGGGTTTGGCCCTGAGCTTGCGTGGTCAATGTAAAAAAAATTAGTAGCGCTGAAAAGCAAAACAATCTCATTTTCTGCAACTTTATTCTTAGCTTTATAAAAAATCAAGCCAAGTTAATTAAAATATGTTAATTATGCAACCCTAAAACATCTAAATATTTATCAACAACTACATCTCAAAAAAATTGCTATAATTACAACCAGTTTAAAACCCTAATACAATGGCTCAGATTTTACTCGTACTATTCTACTTACTAACTCCCTTTGTTATTCTTCACCTATGCCATAAGTTCCCCTTTGTCAATAAGCTTGGGGCTGTTTTTATTGCATACCTGGTGGGGTTAATAGTTGGGAATGTTGGCATTTTGCCAGAGTGGGCAGCAGGAATTCAGGATTTACTTACTACCATTACTATTCCGCTTGCAATCCCATTACTACTCTTTTCATCCAATCTAAAGCAATGGAAAAGCATGGCTGGGAAAGCCATAGTTTCCCTGGTTATTGGAATTGTATCAGTGGTATTAGTGATAATTGCCGGATACTTTATTTTCAGGGGCAAAGGAATGCCCGATATTTGGAAGGTTAGCGGTATGTTGATTGGCGTTTACACCGGTGGAACACCCAACCTTGCTTCCCTTAAAATGATGCTTAATGTAGATCCTGATGTTTATATACTTACTCATACCTACGATATGATAATATCTACTGTTTTCCTTGCATTTTTAATGACCGTTGGCAAAAGGTTCTTTTCCCTTTTCCTACCTGCATTTAACGATGAGACCACGACCGAGGTTGAGTACACTAATGGCAGCGACCCATTCTGGGGAATTTTCAAACGTGAAATCTTTTACCCCCTTCTTAAAGCATACGGTTTAACCATTCTAATATTTGCCATTGCCGGTGGTTTGTCGATGCTCGTTCCTAAAAATAGCCAGGTAGTGGTTGTAATCCTTACTATTACCACGCTTAGCATTATTGCATCAACCTTTAAGAAGATAAATACCATTGAAAAAACTTTTGAATCGGGGATGTACCTGATACTCATATTTAGTGTGGTGGTGGCCTCAATGGCCGATATAAGCCGATTTGCGGGTTTAACGCCAGGGCTGTTTGGGTATATCACCCTAGCGGTTTTTGGATCGCTATTCCTTCAGGTGATTTTGGGTAAAATATTTAAAGTTGATACCGATACAACCATTATCACCTCAACTGCACTAATCTGCTCACCTCCATTTGTTCCCGTGGTTGCTGCTGCAATAAATAACCGTAAGGTTATACTCACGGGTATTACTATTGGGATAATTGGTTACGCTGTAGGAAATTACCTGGGATTTGTCATCGCCGAAATATTGAAAACCTTGTAAGAAAAAAAGCCGGTTTTAAAACCGGCTTTACTTTTTTAAAGAAAAATTATTAGAATAAAAAGTTTAGCCCAATATAGGTACCTGACAAACCATCATCTTTTGTCATAGCTCTACCGTGATCAACTGCAATTACAAAGTTCTGGTTCATCACTATGCGTAGGCCAAGCCCCCAGCTGGTGTGCAACTTTTCCTTCTCATTGCTAAAGTAATCGGTAGGATTATAACCGATTTCGTTAATAGTTGGAACACTTACATCAACCTTTTTAACTACCTGTCCACCATCGACAAAAGCGTTAAGCGAAAGGTAAAAATTTTGGTTGATGAAATGGAAGCGAGCAAATTTCCAACGCATTTCAAAGTTGCCATAGGCAATTCCATCGCCAACCACACGGTTACGAATAATACCGCGAAGGCTCTTTGCTCCACCAAGTCCCTCGTTGGTTGCACCCCTCAGGAAAATTGTAGTCATGTTAGGTTGCAGGTAGAACGGGCATGTGCCAAACAGTGTACCCTGATAACCCAACCTGTACACAAACGATAACCTTTCGGGTACTAATGTAAAATATTGGCGGTGAATAATGCTCAACTTTGCATGCTGATACTTACTCCCTATACCCAAAAACGATGGGGCATAGGTAATAACCGCTTCGGTCCACATACCTTTCATGGGGTTTGGCTCATTATCACGGGTATCGAAAACAGCACCCACCTTCAGGTAGGTAACAAAACCACCATTTTTCTCATCGTCGCCAATTAATCCCCAGTTGATGTAACGCTGGTAGAGCCCACCGCCAACATATGGCAGTTTATCGGCTTCGTCTTTTCCTTTATTCAACTTATTTACATCAACTGTATCAATCTTAAAATCATACAAACCTATTCCGGCAACCCAACCAAACTTTTCGTTTCTTAGTTTACCTTGCAGGTCGGTGGTAAACCTCAACAATTTTCTATCGTACTTGTAGAATGCTCGGCTGCGGTAATCGGCGCTCTGATCATCGGCCCAATCTATATTAAAAACCGACTCGTAACCGTTAAACCCGTAAAAATCATACATCTTATCAGTTAAATACGAAAGATCGGCGGTTACCCTAAGCCCTGGAATAACGTACTTTGAATCGTAAAACAATCGGTTTATACCACTACCCTTAGTGAAGCGTGAAACCTCTGCATAAACATTATGCTTATACTTGGGATAAATTGTTCCATCGCCATAATGGAAAAGGTTTACCAATGCACCATACTCAAAGCCCAAGTCGGTATCGTAGGCTACAACGGGTAAACCACCAACATTCCAACCTGACTTAATTTTCTCGTTTTTTTTATCATCGGCCGTTTGCTGGGCATAAACACCAGCAATGATAAGCATCATAGCTGTGAGCAGAATATATTTCCTCATAGGTTAGGTTTTAAGGTTTGCTCAAATCTATGGAATTTTTTTGTAAGTTGGAATAAGTTGGAAATTGACTA
>LUYY01000201.1 GCA_001603415.1 Bacteroidales bacterium Bact_07
GTGGAGGGCCGTGTAAGCGGCTCGCTGAATATTAATGTCCCTGAGGTTGCCAAATGTGAATAGTTCAACATTACGTTGACTTTTTGATGCTACACCAATCCATGTAGTGCCAACAGGTTTATCGGGAGTTGCTCCGGTAGGTCCGGCAATGCCGGATACGGCAATGGCATAGTCGCTCTGAAAAACCTTTAATGCACCATTGAGCATGGCATCGACCACTTGACGGCTAACAGCACCATAATTGGCAAGTAGTTCCTGATTCACGCCAAGAACGGTTTGTTTTATCATGTTAGAGTAAGCAACTACTCCGCCTTTATATATATCGGAACTGCCCGGTAGCTGTGTAATTATATGCGAAATGTAACCGCCGGTGCAACTTTCGGCCAATGCCAGTGTTGCATGTTTTTCCCTTAACGCATTTGAAACCACAACGGGCAATGTCTCATCGTTAAGGCCAAAAATATTTTCACCAATTAGCCCATTAAGCTCCCCGATGGCTAAATCGAGTGTATTCTTTAACTTTTCCTTATCGTTTACATTTCCCTTTGCAGTAAGGCGAAGCCTTATGCCCGATGGGCTTGGAAGGTATGCCAAAGCAATACCATTACTTATAAGGAACTCCTCAAAACCTGTAAGTTTATCGGAGAGAAACGATTCGGGTATTCCAAAGGTATTAACGGTGACTCGAACTATTGCCGGAAGACTGAATTTTTGTTTGATGAATGGTTCAACACCCTCGGAAAACAAGTTTTTCATCTCAAAAGGAACCCCGGGTAAAGAAACAAGGTAATTACCATCCCTATGAAAAATCATACCAGGTGCAGTTCCATGGTAGTTCAGGATTGGAGTGCAGGATGTAGGAATGAGTGCTTGGCTCCTATTGGTTTCCGTAAGGGGTAATCCCCTTTTTTGAAAAAGTTGCTCAATTAAATTGAGAGTGGGTAAATGAAGTTTTAGCTCCCCACCAAAAAGGTCGCAGAGGGTTTGTTTTGTTCGGTCGTCGCTGGTGGGCCCAAGCCCTCCGGTAGATATAATTAAGTTGGATTGAGTCATAAGCTCATTTACCGACTTGGCAATGGCCGTTGGATTATCGGAAATACTTAAGATTTTGATAACCTCAAAGCCAAGGTTGGTAAGCCTATCGGCCAACCAGGCCGAATTGGTATCGATGACCTGCCCAATAAGGAGTTCATCGCCAATGGTTAGAATAGATGCTCTCATTATGCTTACCCTCGTAAATTAAATAGGACAGGTAGTCCTGTCCCATTGGAGCCTCTCACGGGACTTGAACCCGCGACCTGCGGTTTACGAAACCGCCGCTCTAACCAACTGAGCTAAAGAGGCAAAATAACCGCTGCAAAAATATCAAATAAGAAAACAATTCGCAAAGCCGACAACAAAGTTGAAAGTAAATATTTTATAAAATATTGATATTGAATTATATGAGTGATATTATTTTACAAGCAATATAGGATTACTCTATTTACTTTTCAAAGAGCTGTTATTGCTTACTCGCTGTTTCAGAACCTCGCCGTACTCATTCAAAAACTTTAGATGAGGGTATTTTGATTTAGCAAAGTCGAGCCATTCTATGGACACATCAAATTTTCCTAGCATTTCATTGGCTAAAGCCATGTTAAAAGCAGCCTGAGCCGCTAATTTTTTATCGTTTGATGAGGACAATTTATGCCAAAAAGAAGCGGCATCTAACCAATTCCCTTGCATGGCAAGTTGGTATGCCCTGTTCATGTCCTTGTTGGCAGAGGTGACATAAATTGTTCGGCTATCCTTTTGCCACTGCGGTGCTATTAGCTGTGCAAACCGTTCGCCAGCATCGGCGCCGGCATATGCACAAGCTTCGAATACTCCAGGCAATTGGTTTCCTGGGGTGACATCAGTCCAATCGTTTTTCTCCCAGATTAGGGTATCGGTTAAAAGTTGCCCAAGCTCAATTTTTTTGGATCCTACATTGTAAATTCGCCAGTAAGCGTAGCTTGACACCTTAATGAACCCGTAGTATTCCTTATAATCACCACGCCAAATGGGATATGTATCAAAATAAGGGCGAACTTTTAGGTATTCGAGTGAAATTATGGTTTGACAATCGTTGGTATTGCTCAAGCTGTCAATAATTTGCCACGCGAGCGGCAAAACAACCTTTGAAGAATCGTTGCGATAATAGGTTTGCTTTGAGAAGCTTAAACCGGAAAACCACGGAGAGGTTTGCAAAAGGTTTAGCAATGCGTTGGTTGCCTCAAATGAAGCAACACTATCAACCGCCCAATCGAGTTTTTGAACAGGCAAATCAATATTTCGTAAATGTAAATTTTCCAATACAAGTAGCTTGTTACCCTGAACGCTAAAGCTTTTTTGAGGAGGATCGTAAAATTCAATATCTATATACTTATATGAAATACAAGAGTTTAAAGAAATTAGCAATACTAATAATTTAATTTTTCCCATTTGCATAACAGAAAGTTTAGGTATATCTAAATCCTGCAGAAGCATAAAAAAAGTTGAAAACAAGCCGCGAAGAACTTTGCAAAGCCCGTTTTCAACTTGCTTTAAAAAATGCTAAATACTTATTAGGTATTCATTGCACCGCAAACGTTGATAACCTGTCCGCTTACATATGACGATAAATCGGAGCCTAAGAATACACATACGTTAGCAACATCTTCGGGGGTACCGCCGCGCTGTAAGGGGATTTTCTTGATCCACTCCTCGCGAACCTCGTCGGGAAGTTTGTGTGTCATTTCGGTGATAATAAAGCCGGGAGCAATTGCATTGCAACGGATATTGCGTGAACCCAACTCACGAGCAACTGCCTTGGTAAAACCGATAATACCAGCCTTAGAAGCGGCATAGTTTGCTTGTCCGGCATTACCCGAAACGCCAACCACAGAACTCATATTAATGATAGAGCCATTTTTCTGCTTTAGCATATACTTTTGAACAGCCTTGGTAAGGTTGAATACTGACTTAAGGTTAACCTTTATCACTAAATCCCATTGCTCTTCGGTCATTCGCATTAATAGGGTATCGCGAGTGATACCGGCATTGTTCACCAAAATATCGATTTGGCCAAAGTCTTTGGCAATTTCATCAACAATCTTTTGCGAATTCTCATAATCGCTGGCATCGGACGCATAACCCTTAGCCTTTACGCCCAAGGCTGTAAGTTCCTGCTCAAGCGATTTCATGTTATCGTCGTAAGCAATGTCGGTAAATGCCACATTAGCACCATGTTGAGCGAAAGAAATGGCAATAGCACGGCCTATTCCACGTGCAGCGCCTGTTACTAAACCGGTTTTTCCTTCAAGTAACTTCATAGGTTAGATTTTTAAAATTTATATCGAAGGCAAATGTAATAAATATTGACAATTAAACTTCTGTTTTATGAACCTAAGCATACTAATTGTTCCTATT
>LUYY01000202.1 GCA_001603415.1 Bacteroidales bacterium Bact_07
GTCGATTTTCGGGCAAATCCAACCGGTAATAGCGGAACTGCAACTTTCCGCTGGGATTTTGGCGATGGGGCAACTTCGGCTTCACCCGACCCGGCTCACACCTATTACAACTACAATAGTGCTCCAACTACCTATAACGCTCAGCTTACCCTTACCGACAAGTATAACTTTTGCTCAGTTACAAAGCCAGTACCTGTTACCGTGCAACCCTACATAAGGGCAAACTTTGCTGTTGAGCGGGTAACAGGCTGCTCGCCATTTAGTGTTTTGGTAACAAACAATAGCACAGGAGGGATTACCTCCTGGCAGTGGGATAAGGATGGTGATGGTGCTTTTGATAGCACCGATCCTGCAAACTGGACTTTCAGTAAAACAAATAGCGGGGGCAGCCCGCTACACACTACCATCAAACTTAGGGTTCAGAATAGCGGAGGCTGCATTAACGAGTACTCTCAAACCATAACTGTTAATCCCACCCCTACAGCAAATGTTAACGTAAACACAAGTGGCGATATAGCTTGCTCCCCATTAGATGTAAACCTTGCTGCAACCAATGTAACCAATGCCAATACCTTTGAGTGGCATTTGATTGACGGCTCAAATACAAACATTATATCAACCCAGCAAAGTACTACCTACCAGCTGCAGAACAACGATGCGTTTGCCCATAGCTACAATATTCGCTTTAAGGCCTTAAACCAGTATGGTTGTGAGTATCTCTCTAACCTATTCCCCGTTACGGTTCAGCCTTTTGTCGATGCACAGTTTTCTGTAACTCCCACAGGTAACTGCTCTCCTGTCGATTTAAACTTTACCGTACAGAAATTTCCCGGCATTAACCAGTTTCAGTGGGATTGGGATAACAATGGTACTCCAGATGCAACCTACACACAGGCAGGTCAACAAAGTGCGTTCACGCGCCACGAGGTAAACCAAACCGGAATTACCCGAAATTTTCAACCGGTACTTACCGTAGCAAATATTGCTGGCTGTAAGCGTTCAAAGCAGTTAGATTTGCCTATCCCCATTTACCCTGAGGTTACTGCCAACTTCGATTTACCGGCCGGCTCACAGTGTAACCCTGCTTCGCTAACCTTGACTAATACCAGTACCTATACCGGAGGGGCAGCACTAACCAATGGCTCATACCAGTGGAGTTTCGGTGATGGATCAACATCAATGGAAACTTCTCCCTCCCATGTATTTACCAATACATCAGGAACTGATAAGTCATTTAATATTTCATTAACAGCAACTTCGGAACATGGCTGCCAGTCGGCGGTTATCAAAACGCTTACCGTTTACCCCTATATCAAACCAGAGTTTAGTATCGATAACCTGGCGGGATGCGCCCCTCATAGCTACAACATCAATTTAACCACTCACCCTGGTATAAGTCAGTACGAGTTCGATTTTGATGGCGATGGCAATATAGACCAGACCTATACATCGGCAACTGTACCGTCAGTTATTCCGCGCACCCAGGACAACCTTACTGGAGCCGAGAAACTCTACAACGTATCGCTCAGGGTACGCAATAGTGCTGGTTGTACCGATAATTCTGCGATACCAGTAAGGGTTTACCCGGGTGTAACCGCCAGTTTTACCCCTAACGTTGACCAAACCATTTGCGAGGGCGCATCGGTTAACTTTGTAAGCAACAGCGTTGTGAATGGAACAACCAATCATCCCCAGTTCACCAGCTGGAGTTTTGGCGATGGCCTTACCTCAAACCTGCAATCGGTATCGCATACCTTTAATAACGACGATACGCAAAACAGCAAATCCTATACTGTTAACTTAACCGTGTCAAACATTCATGGATGCTCCGATACCGAAACCAGAACGGTTACCGTTCACCCCAAGCTTACCAATGGTTTTACCATGCAAATGAGTGGCAATTGTACTCCTTTCAACGTTACCTTTACGCCAACAGGCGTTGGTGCTACCCAGTACCAGTGGACATTCGATGGACTTTTTCCCAACGAGAATCGCACCAATGGAACTCCATTTACATACCAGGCCGATAACATAGACCCCGACAATGTTAAAACCCATACAATTTCACTGATTACCTCAAATGCAAATGGTAATTGTGTGAGTCAACCTGTTACCAAAACTCTTTCGGTTTATCCCCGTA
>LUYY01000203.1 GCA_001603415.1 Bacteroidales bacterium Bact_07
ATTTTATGTACAGTACACTATAGGTTCTGGTACATGCAAAGCCGTATGTGAAAAACCGTGTATTCTCTTCGAAACACGAGAAGCAGACTTTGAAACCCAGTTCTTAAAACAGACAGGACAAGTCACCCGAGAACAATTTTGATGCATAGGTTCAGCATACCCACATGACGGACACTTACGCCATCCGACAATGTCAGTACACGAATCATAAGCAACGCCTTCCCCCGGAATCATCATATACTAATCCAATAGGACACAAAACCACTTAAACATTATCTTTTTGTCAACATTTTTGTAAAGTTTACTTTACATTTAAACCCAGGTATTTTTTGTAAAGTTTGTTTTACATCGAAATTATCCGGATAATCCGAAATACAACAACATCACAAACCCCCACAGGGGTGTATTGGACATATAGCAGGATACATACTTCAGGGGGATAGGGACTACCAGATCGGCGGCCCGTCCAAGCAGATAAGCTCCGCTGTTCGGCTGATGCCGAACAGTAAAATGAACGGAGCATATCAGCCCGGCCGTGCTGATCGCCTTGTGTAACTCATTCAAGGGTTACAAAGGTAAAAAACATGACAGAATTCAACGAAGAAGCATGCATAACCATGCTAAACGAGTTAAAAGCAAAAAGCAAGAAAGTTGAATATCGCTGCAATAGCGTAGAAGCTGATTTGCAAGAATGCAAAACATGCACAGTAGAAGAAAAAGAAGTAAAACTCCTGAACCTCTTATACAGTATAAACCGACTTCAAACAGCTGTAGAAGAAGAAAGCAACAACATATACGACTACATAAGCGTAATGGCACTAAAAAGAGCAATATTTGAAATACTCAAAGAAAATAACGACGATGAAGTAAAACGCATCATCTGCCAAAAAGGAGCTTGCTAAATGTTCCCCTATGGCCTCTTTCTGACATCCGTTGACACCGTTGTAAAGGAAATCGAATTCGGCAGAGAACAGAAACAACTGTTCCACATATCCGGAGAGCAGCTTTACTATCAACCCTGCCTACTAACGATCGACACGTGCAAGGTTCTCAACGAACTCAAACCCTACGAAGTCCCTCTCAAAGAAATATATGACGACTTCGACACCGAACATGATATTGAAGATCTCATCAAACAAATATTCGGAAATGAAGCTGAGGAGATAGACTACTCAAATACCTACAATGACTGTCTCCATATCTCAAACCATATAGACTATAAAACACTGCAAATACCAGACACCGAACAGCTGATCATAGCCATGAAAGCCAACCTGTTCGGCGACGTCAGAGCAAACTATACCCCCTGGATGCTGTTCTCAATACCAGATTCAGACTTCTATGATTTATGGTGCAGCATCGACAAGGAAATCGTAATCACCTACAATAATTACAGAATATCCGTAATAGCCAGACTCACCAGCAACGAATACGATATAGAGATATACGAAACCAATACGAATACCTACAATAGAATCTACAGGGACGCAGAAAGCATTCCAGAGATCATAAAAATAATCAAAGAAGAGATCGACTGCCCAGACGCCAAAGAAACGGAGTTCCACGTGATCGAAGCATGAAGGACTTTACCCATATTTTTATCTTTGACGTTGAAACAACCGGCATCGACCCAGGAACCAACCAGATCACCAACATCGCATACAATGAAATCAGCCTGCATCCGGAAGCAACATTCTTCAGCACAACCCAATCAGAATACTTCATCTCCCTGAAACCGGATATCGTCTACGAAGAACGAATCCAAAAAATGACCGGGATAACCACAGAGAAACTGCGAGACAGCGGACAACCGGAAGAAAAAGTATGCAGGCATTTAGCGGAACATTTCCACAAGAATAAAACCCTGTTCATCGCTCACAATGCCCAGTTCGACATGACATTCCTAATGAGAATGTTCGAGAACTGCGGATACCCGTTCCCGCCGAAAAAACAGTGGGGAGTCATCGATACGCTAACCGTGCTGAAAGATCGAAAATGCTTTCCGCACAAGCTCAGTGATGCAATCCAGCACTATAAAATTCCCAACGTCAGCAATGCCCATAACGCCATGGACGACGTCAAAGCCCTGACAGCGGTCGTTATGGCGATGCAGGCAGAAAAACCAATCGAACCCTACATAGACATCTTCGGCGTGAATCCAAGCTACGGTATCATGTTCGAGAAGATCAACGGGATCACCTACAAGCCACAGCCGTACCGAAGAAACTTCTACTCCAATCTGCCAAGCTCATACGGAGAGATATAATGACAGAATCCAAAACCTATGAAGAAGAGAACGAAGACGAAATGATGCACCAATTCGCTCTTCAATGCTTTGAAGCATACTGCAATAATCTCAATGATAAAAAACGACATTTCAGCAAAGAATTCAAAATAGCTTCAGCAAGCGGCTTTGTCACTGCACTTCGTGCACTTGGATATATCCCGCTGAAGGAAGCTGAAGACCTGTTTAAAACCTTCGAAACGCAATTTGAGAAAAGATAAACATGAATATTGAGGAAATCATTGAAATGTCATCATCTGAATTGTTAGAATTCATCATACCTATAGAAATAACCATTTTGTCAGTTGTTATTACAACAGCAATCCTCCTACCAGAGATCGGAAGAG
>LUYY01000204.1 GCA_001603415.1 Bacteroidales bacterium Bact_07
AGGATGCAAATCCTTTGGGGTTTAATTGTTTAAACAAAGACAATTTAATATTGATTTCATCTATATACATTTAAATTATGCAGAACGTTGTAAAAAAGACAATCGATTTAGGCGATGGCCGAACGATTACCATCGAAACCGGTAAACTGGCCAAGCAAGCTCATGGATCGGTTGTACTAACAATGGGTAAAACCATGCTTCTCGCTACTGTTGTAAGCGCTCAGGAAGCAAAAGAAGATGTTGACTTCATGCCGCTAAGCGTGGAGTACAAGGAGAAATTTGCCGCAAGCGGCCGTTTTCCGGGAGGTTTTCTTAAACGCGAATCGAAACCATCGGATTACGAAATACTTGTTGCCCGTTTGGTTGACCGTGCCTTACGTCCACTATTCCCTGAAGATTATCATGCCGAAACCTTTGTAACCATTAACCTCATTTCCGCTGAAAAGGAAATCATGCCCGATGCCCTTGCTGGGTTGGCAGCCTCAGCTGCTCTTGCCGTTTCCGACGTTCCTTTCCACGGCCCAATCTCCGAGGTAAGAGTTGCTCGCATCAATGGTAAACTGAAAGTTAATCCAACATTCAAGGAAGTTGAGGAAGCCGATATCGATATGATTGTTGGCGCTACCTACGATAATATCCTGATGGTTGAAGGCGAACTGAAAGAGGTTTCCGAAGCCGATATGCTTGAAGCCATCAAGTTTGCTCACGAAGCCATTAAACCTCAGTGCCTGGCCCAAATGGAACTCGCCAAGGAACTAGGTGTTGTTAAGCGCACATACTGCCACGAAACTAACGACGAGGAGCTAAAAGCTAAGGTTCATGAGTTCTGCTACGACAAGGTTTACCAGGTAGCCAAATCGATGCTGCCCAAGCAAGAACGCACGGCTGCATTCGAGGCTATCAAGCAAGCCTTTATTGAAACCATTCCGGAAGAGGAACGTGAAGCAAAGCAGGTCATGGTTAACCGTTACTACCATGCGGTAGAAAAGGAGGCCATGCGTAACATGATTCTCAACGAGGGCGTTCGCCTCGATGGACGCAAAACCCACGAAATCCGTCCTATCTGGTGTGAGGTTGATTACCTGCCCATGGCACATGGATCGGCCATTTTCACCCGGGGTGAAACACAATCGCTTACCACTGTTACACTTGGAACCAAACTCGACGAGAAGATAATCGACGAAGTATTAATGCAGGGAACTGAGAAGTTCACGCTTCATTACAACTTCCCCCCATTCTCAACAGGCGAAGCTAAACCTTCAAGAGGTGTAAGCCGAAGGGAAATTGGTCATGGCAACCTTGCCCACAGGGCACTAAAGAATATGATTCCCGATGCACCTGAAAATCCTTACGCAATCCGTGTTGTGAGCGACATTCTGGAATCGAACGGTTCATCGTCGATGGCTACCGTGTGCGCTGGGACTCTTGCACTTATGGATGCCGGTGTTCAGATTAAGAAACCCGTATCGGGTATAGCCATGGGGCTTATCACCGAGAAGGGCTCGGATAGGTATGCTGTACTCTCCGATATACTTGGGGATGAAGACCACCTGGGCGATATGGACTTTAAGGTTGCCGGAACCCGCGATGGTATTACCGCCACACAAATGGACATTAAGGTTGATGGCCTATCGTACGAGGTTCTTGCTAAGGCCTTAAAACAAGCACATGAAGGGCGCATGCACATCCTTAACATCATGTTACAAACCCTACCGGAGCCCCGTCCCGACTTCAAACCCCATGCACCACGTATTGAACAATTTAATATACCCCGCGAAACCATTGGTGCCGTTATTGGCCCAGGCGGTAAGGTTATTCAGGAAATTCAGCGCGAAACGCAAACCACAATCACCATTGAAGAGATTAACGACCATGGCGTAGTAAGCGTATTTGCTGAAAGCGCCGAGAGCCGCGATGCCGCTGTTAAGTGGATAAAAGGCATTGTAGCCGTTCCCGAAGTTGGCGAAATTTACCAGGGTAAAGTAAAATCGATTATGCCCTTTGGCGCTTTTGTTGAGATACTCCCGGGTAAAGATGGGCTACTCCATATCTCAGAGATTGAGTGGCGCCGACTGGAAAAAGTTGAAGAAGTGCTCAAGGAAGGCGATATGGTTGAGGTTAAACTTATCGAAATTGATAAGAAAACCGGAAAACTTAAACTATCACGCAAGGTACTACTTCCAAAACCAGAGAAAAAATAGAGTAAAAAAGCAGGGTTATCCCTGCTTTTTTATTTACCTCCAAAGCACCCTGCATTTTTTTAGAATTTAGTGC
>LUYY01000205.1 GCA_001603415.1 Bacteroidales bacterium Bact_07
TTATCCTTGTTTTTCACTTCAGGTGAAGTTTATATCTTTTTTTAAGTAGATACCTGTTTAACAATTAAAATATTAAAGTATGGAACTACCATTTGCCGAATCGTATAAGATTAAGATGGTTGAACCCATTCGTCGTAGCACACGTCAGGAACGTGAGCAATGGATTAAGGAAGCAAAGTATAACCTATTTAACCTACGTAGCGATCAGGTTTACATCGATTTGCTGACCGATTCAGGAACCGGAGCCATGAGCGACCGCCAGTGGAGCGCCATCATGCTTGGCGATGAGAGTTATGCTGGTGCTTCGTCGTATTTCAACCTCAAGAATGCCATCAAAAACATACTTGGGTTCGATTATGTAATGCCAACGCATCAGGGGCGTGCTGCCGAAAACGTTTTGTTCTCGGTGTTAGTTAATGAGGGCGACTATATTCCCGGAAACTCGCATTTCGATACCACAAAGGGGCATATTGAGTTTCGCCGCGCCCATGCGGTTGATTGCACCATTGATGAGGCTGCCGATACCGAACTTATTCACCCCTTCAAGGGTAATGTCGACCCCAAAAAGCTCGACGACTTTCTTAAGAAACATGCCGATAAGGTTCCCTTTGTAATTGTAACCATTACTAACAATACCGCAGGCGGGCAGCCCGTTTCCATGCAAAACTTACGTGCGGTGCGTGAAATTTGCAATAGGTACGGAAAGCTTTTGGTTTTTGATTCCGCACGCTTTGCCGAGAATGCATACTTTATCAAAACCCGCGAGGAGGGCTACGCCCACAAATCCATCAAGGAGATTGTAAGGGAAATGTTCTCCTACGCCGACGCCATGACCATGAGCAGTAAAAAGGATGCTATTGTGAACATTGGTGGGTTTATTGCCATGCGCGATCAGGAGCTTTGGCGCCAGTGTTCAAAGTTTAATATCATGTTTGAGGGTTATGTTACCTACGGTGGAATGTCGGGTCGCGATATGAACGCTCTTGCCGTTGGCCTTGACGAGGGAACCGAGTTCGATTACCTGGAAACCCGAATTAAGCAGGTTGAGTACCTTGGTAAACGCCTCGATGAGTTTGGCATTCCATACCAAAAACCTGCCGGCGGTCATGCCATTTTTGTTGATGCCAACAAGGTGTTGCCAAATATCCCCCGCGAGCAGTTCAGAGCCCAAACGCTTGCCATTGAGCTTTACCTTGAGGCAGGTGTGCGTGGCGTTGAAATTGGGACACTGCTTGCCGACCGTGACCCCGAAACCCGAGAAAACCGTTATCCTAAACTCGAACTTCTGCGCCTTGCCATACCCCGCCGTACATACACCAATAATCATATGGATGTTGTGGCCGTAGCCCTTAAAAACGTTTACGATAGGCGAAACCAAATAACCAAAGGACTTGAAATTGTTTGGGAAGCCCCTATAATGAGGCATTTTACCGTGGAACTTAAACCTGCCAAGTAATACCTTTATACATAAATGCAAGAGCCGGACAATCAAGTCCGGCTCTTTTGTGAAAATATTGTCTTGTAATTTTTGCATTAAATCTTGATTATATAGAATTTAAACCAACTGCAAATTGCACTAAACACCCAACACTAAACACTAAATACTGCTTTTGTAGTTCTCATTTTTTTTAACCTACTTTGCAAAGCATTTTGCCAGCCATGAAAGATTTTACCACCGGCAACGAGGCCAAACACATTTTTCGATTTGCACTGCCAATGCTAATTGGCAATGTATTTCAGCAGCTATACAATGTTGTAGATAGCATCATTGTAGGGCGTTACCTTGGCGATAAGGCATTGGCTGCTGTAGGAGCCTCATTCCCTATCATCTTTATGGTTATTGCACTCATTATTGGGATTGGCATTGGGTCGTCGGTTGTAATCTCGCAGTATTTTGGTGCCAAGGATTACGATAAGGTTAAACGGGCAGCCGATACCACTTACATTTTCCTCTTTTTTGCAGGAATAGTAATAACCATCGTTGGTTTACTAAGTGGCGAATACATTTTTAGGCTGATGCGTTTACCCGAGGAAATATTGCCTATGGCTAAAACCTACCTCGATATTTACATGTATGGATTGATTTTGATGTTTGGGTTTAACTCTGTGTCGAGTATTTTACGGGGCGTTGGCGATTCCAAAACACCTCTTTACTTTCTAATCATTTCAACCTTTTTAAATATTTTCCTCGATATTCTTTTTGTGCTTGGGTTCAAGTGGGGTGTTGCCGGAGCAGCATGGGCTACAGTAATTGCTCAGGCTTTTTCGTTTGTTATTGCCATTATTTACCTCGAAAGGCTCAGGCACATGCTGCGAATCACCTTTAAACGCCTGGTGTTTGATTGGGATATCTTTAAGCAAAGTGTTAGGATTGGATTGCCTACTGGCATTCAACAAACACTGGTTGCGTTGGGTGGTATGGCATTAATGGGCATAGTAAATACTTTTGGAACCGAGGTTATAGCGGGTTTTTCAGCAGCCAGCCGTATCGACTCGTTGGCGGTAATTCCAATCATGAACTTTTCCGCATCGCTTTCGGGGTTTGTGGGGCAGAACATCGGTGCCGGTAAAATTGACCGGGTTAAGCGTGGCCTGTGGGCTACCATCAAAATGTCGGTGGTATTCAGTATTATTATCAGCACAATCATCCTGATATGGGGCGAAAAGATGATGGTGGTATTTACCACTAACCCCAAGGTGGTGGATATTGGTTACCATTACCTCATGATTGTTAGCATTTTTTATGTGGCTTTTGCAGTTATGTTTTGCATAAATGGTCTGCTACGTGGGGCAGGGGCTGCTATTATACCAATGTATATCACCTTACTATCACTCTGGATTGTGCGCATTCCTTTGGCATATTTGCTTAGTAGAACCTTTGGTATGGGCGAGGCCGGTATCTGGTGGTCTATTCCATTAGGTTGGCTTATGGGGGCGGTGGCATCAATTTTATACTATAGGCTTGGCAACTGGAAGGATAAATCCGTTGTAAAGCCCGCTACCACTGATGACGATGGCGTGGCTACCGATATGGTTTAAATCGCCATGTTGGCAAGACCACAAAAAGTATTACCTTTGCAAACAGATAAATAAAAATCAACAATTATGGCAAGCAAGAGAGATCTTAAAAAGGATATCGATTACTTAGTGAGTGAGGTTGTTAGCGATTGCTATACCTACATGTTAATTAATGGCGATAAAAAGCGCGACGACGCTATTGCCATTATCCAGTCGATACTCGATACTCGTTTCGAATTAATCCATCGCATTAAGCATCCAGCCAAAAAGGACGATCGCAAGGCCGTTAAGGCTCACTACCGCGAAATCCAAAAGGATGCCCTTAAAGCTATCGATGAGCATTTTACTAAACTTAGCGAGCTTACCAAGTAGCTAAACACAGTATTCTTATCCACCCGGCTTATGCCGGGTTTTTTGTTTATGGCATTTGATACAAGGTTGATTTGATGTGTTTGTGTAAAGTGCATGTAAATTAAATGTTAACTTTGCAGGTCGTACTTAAAGCAAATTAATCATGATTAAGGAGTTCCGGGAATACTTTTCCGATATCGCCATTAAAGGGAACATCTACATAATGTTGATTTGGCGTTTTGCTCTGCTAATGCTTATCTATACGGTTTGCAGGGTACTATTCTACCTGTTTAATGCCGATTTCTTTACCAGCCTTTCCGCAACAGGTTTCTTACGCATTCTGGCCGGAGGCCTATGGTTCGATACAAGCGCGCTGATCTATACCAATATCTTGTACATTGTTTTATTCCTTTTACCTTTTACCTTTAGGTATAATACCTGGTACCAAAATGTTCTAAAGTATTTGTTTGTTGTTACAAATAGCATTGCAATTGGTGCTAATTGTGCCGATTTTATCTACTTTCGGTTTACCTTGCGCCGAACAACCGCCACGGTTTTCGACGAGTTTAAGCACGAAACCAACTTTGGATCACTTATTCCCAAATTTATAGCCGATTACTGGTATGTTTTTCTGATCTGGATTGCCCTAACAGCATTACTCGTTTTGCTATACGGAAGGGTTCGCCCAATAAAAAAGGTAAAAGGATTCCGTTACCATTTGGTTTACGGAGTTAATGGACTTGTGCTTTTACTGGTTTTTGCAACGCTTATGGTTGGTGGTATGCGTGGTGGTTTTCGCCATAGCACCCGCCCAATTACCCTAAGCAATGCCGGACAGTTTGTTAGCGAGCCGCTTGAGGCTGCCATTGTTCTTAATACCCCTTTTGCCATATATCGTACCCTTGGAAAAAAATCGTTGGTTAAGGTTGATTACTATAAAACAGCCCAGGAACTTGATGCGGTTTATTCACCTTTACATAAACCGCAGGTTATCGATTCGCTTAAGCAAATGAATGTTGTTATTTTTATTCTCGAGAGTTTTGGAAGGGAGTACATTGGAGCATACAATAACCAGTTGAAGGAAAAGGATGGCTATGCCGGGTTTACGCCATTCCTCGATTCACTGATTCACCATTCGCTATGGTATAGGCATTCCTATGCAAATGGTCGTAAGTCTATCGATGCAATGCCCTCGGTGTTGGCCAGCATACCTATGTTTGTGGAGCCATACTTTTTAACAAGTTACTCAACCAATAAAATAAACAGTATCGCTTCAGTACTTCGTGCTGAGGGTTACCATACCGCCTTCTTTCACGGAGCGCCCAATGGATCCATGGGATTTCAGGCCTTTGCCAATGTGGCCGGTTTTGAGGAGTACTACGGCATGAACGAGTACCCCAATCCTGCCCATTTCGATGGTATGTGGGGCGTTTGGGACGAGGAGTTTTTCCAGTTCTTTGCTCAAACCCTAAACGGTTTCAAACAGCCATTTTGTGCCGCAATATTCTCCGTTTCGTCCCATCACCCCTTTAAAGTTCCTGACCGCTACGAGGGGAAATTCCCAAAGGGAACATTGCCCATTCACCAGTGCATTGCCTACACCGATTACTCATTGAAACGCTTTTTCGAAACCGTTTCAAAGATGGATTGGTACCCCAATACCCTTTTTGTTATTACAGCCGATCACTGCAATCAAGCCTACTACCCTGAATATCAAACGAGTGTTGGCGCATTTGCGGTTCCCGTTGTGCTTTACCGCCCCGATAATAGCCTTACAGGCTGTAAGGATGAACTTGCACAACAAATCGATATTATGCCTTCTGTGCTGGGTTATCTGAACTACGGCAAACCCTATATTGCATTTGGCCGTAATCTTTTCGATTCCAAGGAGAAACCCTTTGTGGTAAACTACACCAATAATTGCTACCAGCTTTATGTTGATGACTATCTGCTGATTTTTGACGGTTCAAAAACTTTGGGCTTATATAACTTTAAGGAAGATGTAATGCTTACCAAAAATCTTCAGGGTCAAATGCCCGAGAGGGAAATGGAGATGCAACGTAGGCTAAAAGCTATTATTCAGCAGTATAATACCCGAATGATTGACGATAGCTTAGTGGTAAAGTAGATTTTAGTTATAAACCCTTACATAATCACCACTTCGGAGTACCTGATACCTTTTCAAAGGATATCCATTTTTGGGATAACCATAGTTTACGAGGTAGTAAACAGTTCCGCAGTGCGGGCAGGTAGCAGTTCCCGATCCGTTTGCATCAAGGTTCACCGATGCATTAATGTCGATATGATTAGGGCAAGTGGCATCAAAGGCCAAAATCTCACTATCGCTAAGCCTGAAAACAATTACGCCATTATTCCTGTAACCATAGCCGTCAATTTTAACGGCACCCATCACAACGCTGAGATTGTTAAATTGAGGCTCTTTTAGGTTAAACTCAATGTTCACAGGAACATCGGGAATTATATCGTCTATGGTATCGTCGCAAGCTGTATTGGCAAAAAATAGGCTTGAAAAAAGCAAAATATAGATTATCTTTGTTTGCATTCCGAAAACTAAATTTGTATCTTGGACAAAAGTATAAAAAAGATACGGTTTGCGCTTATTGTTCTTTTAATTCTGACCGGTTGCGGTAAGCAGTTAGCCCCTTCGCCTGTTCCTGCAACCCCAGGACGAAGCCATTGGCAGATAAAGCGCGAAGAGTTCCGAAGGGCCTGGTTTGCCTATTGGCACGATCGGAAAACCGAAAGGTTAACCCGACGAGCCAATGCCAAATCGGTAAAGAGGGAAAAAGAGGCCGCAAAAGCTGAGAAAAGATTGGTTGATAGGCATATCAAAAATCAACCACCCGAGGTTCAGGAAAGGATGAAAGCATCGCAAAAAGAGGCAGAGAAAAACAGACCCAAGCGAAATTTAAGACAGAGGCTACGTTTTTGGAAATATAACTAGATAAAAAGTTGATTATGGACGCTGGCGATTTTATATACATTCTAATAGCAATTGGTTTGGCCATTCTTAATGCTGTTGCCAATAAAAAAAAGAAACAGGCAGCCGAGCAAAAGCGACAGGCACAAACCCCTATTCCTGTTGACGATGATCCAATTGCCAAAAAGTTGCAGGAACTGCTTGGACAGGAGGTAATTGTTGATGCAGATGATAGGTCATCGGGAACAGGTAATGTTAACGTAGAGGAAGAATACGTTTTTGATTACAAAAGGGAACCCGAGAGCAACGTTTTGGTCAAGGAAGTTGAATACGAGAAGGAGCCCATTGATAAACCCCTTTCCGAGGAGGAACTTTATCCGGTTTTGGATCAGAAGCCCCTTGATGTGGCAGCACCGGTAGAATATACTCCTATTGATATTGCCGAATCGAAAGTTGAAGGGCCAATTGGCGATTATTCCTACCAGGATTCCTTCATCGCAAGCATGCAATCGGTTGATATGACCGCCCCTGAAACTGAGGAATTTGTGCACAATAAGGAGGAAGAGCCAGTCGAACCATTCTTGGCCGATTTTGATCCTATGAAAGCTATTATTTACGCCGAAATTATTCGACCAAAATATTTTTAGCTGTAACTTTTAGTGGTGCATTTGAATTAAATTTTTTATATCTTTGCATCAAAGAGTTCCGATTCCCTGTCGGGATTCTTTTTTATTTCATATTTAGGAGGTAAAATGAGTAAAACAACCTATTTAACAGAGGAAGGGCTCCAGAAGTTACGTA
>LUYY01000206.1 GCA_001603415.1 Bacteroidales bacterium Bact_07
GGATCAAAGAGTGCTTTGTCGGAGTCAGGAGCAATATCTTTTCGAGCCACTACAGTATATATGGGTACTGTTCCAACCATCACGGGTGAATGCTTAAGTACTTTTTGTAATATTTGATGGAGGTCGCCCCCTGTTGATAAGTCCATAACTGAGTCGGCACCGTATTTTACCGCCACATTTAGTTTATCAAGTTCCTCGTCAATGTGGCAACGTTTACCGGAAGTTCCGATGTTAGCATTTACTTTTGTTGATAAGCCTTCGCCTATTGCGCGAGCCTTAAAGGTTCGGTTTATATTCTTGGGTAATACGCACCTCCCCGATGATATTTGTGAGCATAACCAGTTTGGTGATACTCCATCGTGAAGGGCGGCTTGTTCCATTTCAGGGGTAACAACCCCTCTATTGGCATATTGTAGCTGCGTGTACATAAGCATTGATTTTTTCAATTGTCATTTTAGCACATTCATTAAAAAATTCAGTTTGCATTAGGTGTCGTACCATGGCAACGCTTGTAACACCAGTTTGTAGAACGAGGTCGAGATTTTCAGGAAAGATTCCGCCTATGGCTACAACTGGTACGGTTGAAAAGTCAACCACCTGTTTCAATTGAGTAGTACCCACGGGAGGATCGGGTTTGGCTTTGGCATTTGTTGGGAAAATGGGGCCAAACCCAATATAGTCAGGTTTTTTCTTTATAGCTTCTTTGGCTTGCTCAATGGAATGGGTTGATAAACCAATCTTCATATTACCCACAATCTTCCGGGCGTCTTCAATTGAAATATCATCTTGCCCTAAATGTAGGTAGTCGGCATCGCAAAGTGCTGCAATATCGGGGCGATCGTTTATGACCAGATGGGTGCAGGTGCCTCGAGTAATGTTTCTGATTTCACGGGCAACACGAAGCAACTCCTTGTCGTCCAAATGTTTTTCACGCAGCTGTAGCATTTTGATGCCTAACTTAACACACTGCTCTGCAATATGCGAATAGGGAAGGGTGGGGCGTGTAATTATTACATACAGCCCCATTCCCATAGGCGTTTTACTCATACTATACCAATGTGTGAATTGATTTTAAAATGATTTCGGAGATTTTCTTACCCGAAAGTAGCATACCTCCAAAAATGGGTCCCATCCGGAAACTCCCGCTCACTCCATTGGCAGCCATACCCGACACAAATAGTCCCGGATATATCTCTTTTGTATTTTCAAGGGTTGTTCGTTCGGCTTCATCAACACTCATGCTGCGTTCACCAACAACTCCTCCTGTTGGAGTGTTCAAGCGGATACCGTTTTTTCGTTCTAGGATTTTCGCTACTTCGCAATCGTGCCCAGTTGCATCGAGCACTGCTTTCGAGACTACAATTATCGGGTCAACGTGTAACTTTTCACGATGTACTGGTGCCCAATTGATTACAACACCGCCCACTCGTTTATCCTGAATCACAACATCTTCAACTGATATGCAGTTCATTAGAGTTGCTCCGGCTTTGCTGGCGTGGTAAATTAAGGCAGAAGTGGCTTGAAGGGAATCAACTACATATAGTCCCTCGGTGTAAATCTTATGGTCAATTCCTAATTCTTTAGCTATATGAAGGGCTTCGTGCTGTATTACAATTTCGTTAAACATCATAGCACCGCCCCACATTCCCCCGCCAGGGGCTAACTTGCGTTCAAACAGCACTACATTCTGGCCGTTTTTTGCAAGGTAGTAAGCTGCAAGTAGGCCCGAAGGGCCTCCTCCCACAATGGCAACATCTACATTAAGGATTTTTTTGAATTTGTGGAAGTACGAATCCACAATTCCACTTGAAATTTGATACTCCATAGCTTATAAGTTTTTAGTTAAACATTATAAACTAGGAGATGCAACTTGGGTAATAGCTGTAATGAGCGAACCTCAAAACTTCCCTACGCAGGTATTATCCTGTTCAGGTTGTAAGGGTATTATCTCAGCCTTACTCAGGCACCCCTAGTTTTGTATATGCAAATGTAGAAAAAAACGGAAACCGTTGTTTGGTTTCCGTTTAAAATTTTTCAACAAGAATGGTAATTAACCTTTTTGCTTGGTTTCCACTACCTTTGCGGTGTAACCAAGTTTCTCAATTGCTTTGGCAATTTTTTCGGGGTCGGTTTTGGTTGCATCGTATTTGATGGTCACCAACTTCTTGTCGAGTGTTGCTTCAACCTCTTTTACCCCTTTCTCAAAAACAATATCGCGCTCAATTTTTGCTTTGCACGATTGGCAATGCATATTTACCTCGAAGGTAACTGTCTTAATCTCAACTTTCTGAGCTTGAGTGGTTAACACTGCTAGTCCAAGCAGTATTACAACCATTGTAATAATTTTCTTCATATCAATTTTTATTAGTTAATCCCATTTCTCAGCCGGATAGCCAAGTTCATTTAGCTTTGCCAGCGCAAGTTCTAAGTCGTTATCGTTATCATAGTCAAAGGTTACCGTTTGGGTAACCAAATCGGCTTTCACATTTGCAATCCCTTTAATGGATGCAGGTAGATTTCCCAGTATGGTGTTAACACACCCCATACATTTCATGTTCTTTACCTTTAGCTTAATTGTCTTCATTGTTTTTTGTGTTATGGGTGATTAATTATTATTTCCACATCTGCATTCTAAATCCTGCATAGAATTTTTGGCCAGTTAGTGGGCCCCAAATCTGCGATGCATCAAATGTGCTGCTCCATGGATTCTCCCATGATATAATAGGATTTTTCTGTGTAAAACCGGTGAGGTTTTCAACTCCAACATATAGGTCAAACCGACGAAACATTTTTGTAACTTGTAAATTCATGGTTACAAAAGGTTTAAACTCATTCTCATTGGGATTTAATCCAAAGTTTTTGGGCAATCTGCCGCTACCGCTGTACTGTAAGGTGTAGTCGAACTGCCATTTGCGTGATGGTGTTCTATACCCAATGGTGAACAACCCTTTATTACGACTCATCAGTGGCTTCTGCTGCAAGGTGTCGTTAATGGTTTGTTTCACATCGTTTATCCGGTAGGCTAGGGTGAGCAAAAGGTTTTTGACCGGTTCGCCAGTGAGTTCAACCTGCATGGTGTTGGAATACGATTTACCTTTCAAGTTGTAAAAGTAAACGGCAACCTTATCCCTGTCGATATCGGCTATGAACTGATTTTTAAACCACACCCTATAAACATCGGCAGTAATACTATAGGGTGCATCATCAACCTTGAATTTTTGGTTAATGCTTATGCCTGCATTCCATGCCTCTTCTATTTTGGGGTTCTCCTCTACTACTATGTTGCGCGAACTAACAAGAAGGTTCGAGTTTTCGGCAATAAAATTGGGCGACCTATAGCCTTTCCCAGCGCTAACCCTAATGGTCAGGGTTGATATTGGTTTAATCATTCCATGTAAACGAGGCGTGATAAGGGTGCCAAACCGGCTATTCGCGTCAACCCTAATGCCTGCCATTAGTGTAAGTATTTCAAGATATTTATAGGTGTATTCGCCATATACACCCTTGATTACTTCGGTTCGTTTGAACGGGGTGTTAGAGAGGGTTTCATCAAACTGGTCGTATCGGAATGTTGCGCCGCCTTTTATACTGTGGTTTGTGTTGCCAATGTAGGTTATGGCAACAAGGTTGCCGTAGTAACTAATCTGTTTGGCGTCGTACAAACGTAAACCAATGGTGGCATCCTGACCATGCACGGTTACTGCATTAATTAGCCCGATGCTTGTATTTGGTCTATCGGCAATATATCCGATTTTGTTAAAGGCTTCGAGCAGTTGAGTTGAGTATTTAACCCCATAGGGATTACCAACCTGCGGTTGAGTATTCTTATAAAACGATACCTGTCCAGCCAACCTATCCTCGTTCATAAACTTAATCCCAACTTGCGTTTCCCACTTTTTCACTTGATATTTCCATCGGTTAAATAAGTGGTATTGACGGGTTAGTGGATGGTCAAGAAAACTATCGTGATTGTGGTCAATCCGGTTATCGAGCATGCTTCCATGAACCAAAAGCATTGTCGAAATTTTTGGATTTACATCGATAGTGTAGTTGGCGTTGATTTCAGCCATACCAAGCGAATTGGCGTATAGGTTGTAGTACGATTTTTCCTCAGCCCAAGGCTTTTTATACTCAATGTTGATTTGTCCGGTTATGCTTTCGTACCCGTTGCTAACCGAAGCAGTTCCTTTGGAAACCTGAATGGATTCCATCCATGGGCCGGGAACGTAACTCAATCCAAAGGTTGAGGCAAGTCCTCGCATGGTAGGGATGTTCTCGTATTGCATTTGGGTATAAATGCCCGCCAATCCTAGCAATTGTATTTGTTTTGCCCCTGTAATGGCATCACTGTACGATACGTCAATCGAGGCGTTGGTTTCAAAGCTTTCCGAAAGGTTGCAGCATGCGGCTCGGGTCAATTCTCCCGATGTAATAACCTGTGTTTGAATTGGATTCAACTGCTGGAAGAAGGTGTTTCCCCTGTCAGCTTTTACGGTTACAGCCTCAATGCTTAATGCTGATTTCAGAACATGCCTAAGCGGGAAACTCCTACCTGATACTTCAATCGTATCGGTTTTATAGCCGACATAGCTAATGGTAAGTTTTTTACTGTTAGCAGGTTGAAGCATGAAGAACCCTTTTGCATCGGTTGTTGTACCTATTTGGCTGTTAAGCCAAATAATAGTAGCACCCTGCAATGGTATGCTATCTCCCTTGTCGTTAAGTTCAAATACATATCCGCTTATGCTCAAGTTTTGGGCTATTAGGTCAGATATTCCTAAAAGACCTAAAAGCATTAGTAATGTTACTATTCTTTTCATTTTATTCCCCACTGTTAGTGATTTGTAAAAGGTTAATACATAGCATCTAATTCAAATGCTAAAAGTAAACTAACCTGTTCGCTGGCCAATTTGTGGCTCAGTGAACTCTATAACAGGTGGGCTATTTTGAGCTGATGATGATCAATGCAGATTTTTTTACCCGTTGGTTTGGGTGGGGCTTTTCCCCAGTTGGGTTCATTAACCGAACTAAGGTTTTGTATGGGTTGATTTAATTCATTGTATTCGCTTAATGCCAGGTGATTTGGAATCGGTTGATTGCTCTCAACCTTTTGTAGGCCAGTAAAGTTATCGGTTTTAACCTTTAACACCTCGTTCCAGCATCCACACGATTTGCCTGCAACTTTTACTGTTTCGATGAAAGAAACTTTGCAGCTTCCTGCTTCACAGCTACTGTGTGAGTGATTGCAGCCTGTTTGAGTAAAAACAGATACCTGAATTTTGCCCTCGCATTGGCAGTGATGAATGAAAAGGTTTAACCCACTAGCCGACAGAAGCACTAGTGCCGATAACATTATGGATAATATTTTTTGGGCTAACCTTTTCATTTAAACAACCAAATTGTATAAGCAAAACAAACAAATTACCGAATTGTTTGGCTACCCTTTGGGTTGATTTATATTTTTAATAGCACATGATCCCGATGAGCAACCTGCGCACTTACCGGTACTTATACGTTTAGGATTAAAAATTTGGTACACACTGTAACCAAAGTATCCCAAAGCACCTAAAATTATAAGGTAAACAACTATTTCCTGTATCATATCAACCTACAATTAAATTTCCCACTTGATAAACCACAAAGGCTAATATCCATGCAAGCGATGTGGTGAATATAATGGTAAAAATTGCCCATTTCCATGAACCCGATTCATTTTTTATCGCCGAAATAACTGCCACACAGGGGAAGTAAACCAGAATGAAGATAAGGAAAGCAAGTGCTGTGACCTTGGTGAAAACCACTTTGCCTGTCAACATGCCGGATTGGTGTGTTTCGTTACGAAGTTTTTGGGCAAGACCGGCACTATCGGAATCGGGATCGGTTTGGTATAGCACTCCCAGGGTGCTGACTACAATCTCTTTGGCTGCCACCCCCGACAGTAAGCTTACCCCCATTTTCCAGTCGAATCCCAGTGGGCGTATGGCCGGTTCAATGAACTTACCTATACGCCCAAGATACGAATTGGATTGCCTCTCGGCTTCCATTTCCAACCTTTTTTGATGGATAGCACGGTTTAGGCTATCGACGGTTGGTTGCGGAAGATTTGCACTGGCGATTTGTTGGGTTATTAGTTCTATTTCTGCATTATAGTCTTTTGAGTAGTTTACATTACGGGGATAGTAACCCAATGCCCAAACAAATATTACAGCTACAAGAATTACACCCCCCATTTTTTTTAAGTATTGCGATCCTTTATGCCACATATGTATTAGGGTTGAACGGAGCGTTGGCATACGGTAGGGCGGGAGTTCCATCACAAAGGGTAGGTCATCGGCTTTAAATATGGTTTTCTTGAATAGCAGTGCTGTGCCAATGGCAAGCATTATTCCTGTGAAGTAAATGGCAAAAAGCAGGTTTCCTGCATGTTCAGGAAAAAACGCCCCAAGAATTAGGATGTAAACCGGCAACCTTGCGCTACAGCTCATAAATGGTGTTATAAGCATGGTTACCAAACGGTTGTTCCTGTTCTCGATGGTTCGGGAAGCCATAATGGCCGGAACATTGCATCCAAAACCCATTACAAGTGGTATGAACGATTTGCCATGCAATCCGATTTTATGCATCAGCTTATCCATTATAAACGCTGCACGTGCCATGTAACCAGTATCCTCGAGTAATGAGATGAACAGGAATAGTATTAAAATATTGGGCAGAAATACAATTACACTTCCCACACCGCTTATAATCCCGTTTACCAAAAGGTCTTTTAAAGGGCCACTGGCCATGTAGGTGCTAATGGTATTGCTTATCCAATCAACCCCTAGTTCAATCCACTCCATGGGGTATTTTCCAAGGGTAAAAGTGGTATAAAATGTTAACCAAATCAGGAAAATAAATATGGGAAATCCAAGTAACCGGTGGGTGAGTATGGCATCAATTTGCTCGGTAACCAAACGCTTTTTATGGCTACTCTCCTTGTAGGTTTCTTTTAGCGCACCCGCAATAAAGCCATATTTGGCATCGGTTATTAGGGTTTCGGTATCCTCGTGGAACAGGTTTTCCAGCCTACTTATTTCTTTTTCGGTTTGATACCTGATTTCCTCGTAGTTAGGCTCGTTGCGAAGCAGTTTATCTGCCACTTTGTCTTTTTCAAGTAGTTTGATGGCAAGGTAACGGCTGGAGTAGGTTATGGTTATTGCAGCGTTTTTCTTTATTTCATTCTGAATGGATAGTATTGATTTTTCAATCTCCTCGCCGTAGTTAACGTGAATATGGCGGGTGATTTTATCCTTATCGGCATAAACATTAATGGTTGTATCCAGTAGTTTGTCCAACCCCTTGCCCTTGCTGCCAACCGTTGGGACGAATGGAATACCCAGTAGTTTGCCCATCATTGTGTAATCGAACCTATCGCCCTTTTCCATAAGTTCGTCGTACATATTTAAGGCAACAATCACCCGGATATCCATATCGATGAGCTGGGTGGTAAGGTATAGGTTGCGTTCAAGGTTCGATGCATCAACCACGTTGATGACAATGTCAGGGTTTTGCTCGTGAATAAATCGCCTTACAAATACCTCTTCGGGGGTGTAGGCGGTGAGCGAGTATGTGCCGGGCAAGTCGGTTATGTTGATGGTGTATCCTTTATACTTAAACTTTGCGTTTTTAGAATCAACTGTAACGCCGCTGTAATTGCCTACATGCTCCCTTGCCCCTGCAAGGTGATTGAATATGCTGGTTTTACCGGCATTGGGATTGCCAACCAGTGCAATGTTAATGGTTTTGCTGAGTTCCTTTACTCCGGTGTCAATAATCTCGGGTTCGGTATAGGTAACAAGCTGATGACTTTCAGTTTGGGCATGGAGAATATGTTTGGCCTCATTGGGTGTAATAACCTCTATAAGCGATGCCTCGCTGCGTCGGAGCGATACCTCGTAACCCATTATAGAGTATTCAATGGGGTCTTTTAGGGGGGCATTTTTTACAACTATCACCTTTTTCCCTTTCACAAAGCCCATTTCGGTTATACGCTTCCTAAAAGCACCGCGCCCTTTTACCTTTACAATAATCCCGTATTCGCCGTTCTGTAATTCTGAAAGTAGCATTTATATCAAAGTATATCAGTAAAACCTCTTAACCTCTAAAATGTTTGTTTTTTTAAAAATTTTACAAATTTAAGCGTTTTATATTATT
>LUYY01000207.1 GCA_001603415.1 Bacteroidales bacterium Bact_07
CTCCCTGTTGGCTTTTGAGAATGGATTCGACGCTAATTGCACATCCTGCACACGACATTCCTGTAACCTGAAATATTTTGTTTTCCATTTTGGTATAAGTAATTTGCGAAATTAAATTGATTTAGTCAAAGTATTTGACCAGTAAGGCTTGATATATAACAAAATATCCATTCAATAGTTTATAAAGAGGAAGTTATCAAATTGGATAAAAAAAACGCACGCCTTTAAATGGCGTGCGGAAGGAATGAATAAAACCTATAGTAAAAACTTTAGAGCGATTCGGTTTCCACAACCTTTGCCAGTAAATCGGTATAGGGTATCAAAAGGTAGGTTTTACCTTCGAACTCTACCTCGGTTCCCGAGTACTTTTTAAAAACCACCAGGTCGTTAACAGCGATTTCAGAATTTTCGATGTTGCCTACAGCAACCACTCTGGCCCACGATGGTTTTTCCTTGGCTGTATCGGGGATAATGATACCCGAAGAGGTTACCTGCTCAGATTTATCGTCGCTCAGGTCGAGCACTACATGCTGATTAACTGGTACTAATTCTTTCATACTGTTATGGTTTATTGGGTTTGTATATTAAGTAAACGCTTAATTCTTTGTTGGTCGAAGCCCACAACCCATTCGCCACCAATGTTGGCCTGAGGGACACCCTGTTGCCCGGTTGCTGCCACCATTTGTCGAGCAGCCTCATGGTCGCGCGATACGTCGATATCCGTAAATACTATCCCATTCTTACGGAGGAAATTTTTGAGCGTGTTGCACCATGGGCAGGTTGGGGTTGAGTAAACCGTTACGCTTTTTTGTTGGGGCGTGTTTTGTGCTTTTTGCTGGTAAACAGCATTCTCAAATAGCTGCTTATAGAATTGAGTATCGTGGCAACCCTTTACCATATCCTTAAGTTGCCCTTTTTCAAAAACCAGAAGCGACGGTGCACTGGTTACCCCGTAGTATTTATGTATTTCAGGATAATTTGGGGCATCAACGTAATATACATTGTCCATTTTAACAGCTGTAGCAGCTTCATTTACTGCGCTGAAAGCGCAATCGCTTACTCCTGTCCCTTTTTTAAACACCAACAGGTATGCTTTATCTGTAGCTTTGATTTGTTTCGTTAACTCATTTAACGTTTTAACCTCTTTCATATCCTATGTTTTTAATGCATCAACTCAAATATCAAGCCAAATATAAAAATATGCAAATATGTCAATTTGATTTATGACAAGTTTGCTTGTTTTGTAATTTTGTCACTTGTAATTTTTGTTATTTTCGTAACAAAAAAATTGCCATTTGCCAACAAGTAATGTCCATTCACAGAAAAAAGGCAATAGAATGTATCGTTAAAGTATAACAAATCGTATGATTTAGTAAAATTTGTAATCGGTTTAAAAGGTATATTATGGGTAAAGTTTCTTTAAATAAATCTGTATTAATAATATCACTATTAATAATATCACAGATATCTATAACTTCTATAGGCCTTTCCAATATTCCTATACAAGAACCCCAAAAGGTTGAGGAACTTATTACTTTGGCTAAGCAATACGAAAGTGCAGGCAATGCAAACCAAGCAGTATATTATTACGATAAGGCGGCAAATGCTTATTGGCGGGCTAACGACTTTCGAAGTGCTATCACATACTTTGAGAAAGCCATTGAAAATATTGAGAAGGTTGGTAATAGGAATGGCGAAAAGCTTTTATACATCAATCTTGGATTACTTTACTCCGAGATAGCTGACTATACCCATGCTCAAAAGAGTTTTGAGAATGCACTAAACATTGCCAGTTCTTCCGGCAAAAAGGAAGATATTGGTCAAATCTTGCATAATATTTCGACAGTTCAGATTGAGCAGGGTAATTTCCAAGGGGCATTGGCAACGCTAAGTAAAACCGAATCCATAGCACAGGAGATTGGCGACCAGAAATTGCTTCGGAATGTTTACTACAACTATAATAGGGCATACGAGGGATTAAAGAATACCGAAAAAGCTGCCGAGTATTTCAGCATGTATGCCATGCTTACCAAGAAAATACAAGCTGAAGAGATAAGAATGAAAGAGCAGCAAGCAAAAGCCATAGTCGATAGTGCCGGGAGGGTTGTACATCAGGTGGTTCAGGAAAAGGAACAAACGGTAAAAAAACTTGCTGAAACCAGCAAGGAATTGGAGGAACGTGAACAGAACCTGAAAGAGGTTGAAAAACTTACCCGTGAGCAGCAAATGCAAATAGAATTGCTTAATGCCGAAATGAAGCTTCGCGATGCTGTAATCCAGCACCAAAAGTTGCTTCAAAAGGTATATATAGGTTTAATCCTTTTTTCGTTAGCATTTGCAGCAGCGTTGTACTATGCCTATGTTCAGAAGCGAAGAGCCAATAGACTTCTTAAGGAGAAGAATGCCGAAATATCAAGGCAACGTGATGCCATTAGTCGGCAGGCTGATGAATTACGCGAATTGAATGCGCTTAAGGATAAACTCTTTTCAATTATTGCTCACGACCTTCGTAGTCCCCTTTTCTCGCTGATAACCATGCTCAATATAGCCAAGGAAGGGCACTTTACGCCCGAAAGTTTTAAAGAAATTCTCGATGAATTATCGGTTAACGTTAACCATACTACAGCGCTGCTTGAGAACCTATTAACCTGGGCTAAAACCCAAATGCACGGCGTAAAGGTTAATCCTCAAAACTTCGATTTAAATCAGCTGGTTAACTCCCGGATTCAACTTTTGAATGAGGCTGCCGAGTCGAAGGAGATTAAGCTAAAGAATAATATCTCACAGGGAGCCTATGTATTTGCCGATACCGATATGGCCGACATTGTTATCAGAAATTTAATTTCAAATGCCATTAAGTTCTGCAATGCTGGTGATAAAATAACTATTTGGAATTCAGTAGGTGGAGGAAAGGTCACCGTTTGCGTGGAGGATACCGGAATGGGTATGACCGACGATGTACTCCAGAAACTTTTTGGAACCCAGATAACCTCCACTCCAGGTACAAAAAATGAGAAGGGTACCGGATTAGGGCTTATACTTTGCAAAGAGTTTGTTCAAATGAATGGCGGCGAAATTTGGGCAGAGAGTCAGCCGGGTAAGGGTAGTAAGTTTTTCTTTACCTTGCCAACAGCCAACGTTTAAAACCCTATTAAACAGTACGAAAAAGGAGTTAGTTTTTCTAACTCCTTTTTTATTGACTTTGCCCCTGAATTTTTATAACTAG
>LUYY01000021.1 GCA_001603415.1 Bacteroidales bacterium Bact_07
CAGCATTTTCTCAACCTAAAACGATTATGCTGAAGGCCGATAATACACAAATCGGCAAGGAAGACCATGAAAAATTCTTAGCTACATCGCAAAAGAGCTATCGGTTAAAATTGAAAATTGATGCACTGGAGTGGGACAAACAGCAAGCCAGTACAGGGGAAACCTACACAAAACTCTGGTTCAAAAATTCGTTACCCGATGGTAACGTTGGTGAGCCTGAGATACCAGTAGTTAAGAAATTGATTCGCATTCCGCTTGGTGCTTCAATTTCGGCCAGGGTAAGCAAATATACGATGGATGAAGTTCAACTTTCAGCCAAAGGCATTCAACACCCATTATTCCCGGTACAGCCATCGGCGCGTAAGGATCAGGATACGCTTCAATTACCATTTCACCTCAAACCCGAAGCTTATCGCAAGTCAACATTCCAAAGTGTTACGCCCAAGGTTACGGTTGAGGTTCTGGGGAACCTCAGGGGCTACACCATTGCCCGTTTAACCGTTTGCCCGGTTGAGTATAACCCCACTTATCAAAAAATCAGGGTTTTCAGCGATGTTGAGGTTGATATTGATATTCAAGGAGTCGATACAAAAAGCTCTTCGGGAATCGACCCTTACTATTCGCCATACTTCGACGTTGTATATAAATCGATGTTAAATGCAGGCGGAGCAGCCTACGATGAACACCCCGATTTAACCCGATACCCCGTAAGCATGCTTATTGTATCGCACCGAATGTTCCAAACAGCACTACAACCCTTTGTGGAGTGGAAAACCCAAAAGGGCTTTAGCGTTACCGTGAAGTACACCGACGAGATTGGTTCAACAGCTAATGCTATAAAAACATACATACAAAATGTTTACAACTCGGCTACCCCTGAAAATCCAGCGCCAACCTTTTTGGTAATTGTGGGCGATGTGGAGCAGGTTCCTGCATCGGCAACAGGGACACAATCGGGCAAGCTAACCGACCTTTACTACGCAAGCGTTGATGGTGATAAGTTTCCTGAGATGTATTACGGTCGCCTCTCGGCAACAAACGAGGCGCAGCTAACAGCCATTATCGACAAGATACTTTACTACGAAAGGTTTCAGTTTTCCGATGCCTCATACCTAAACAACGCCACGCTGATTGCCGGAGCCGATGCATCATGGAACCCAGCTATTGCCCAACCCACCATAAAGTATGCTACGACCACCCACTTTAACCCAACCAAGGGGTGGAGCAACATTTACGAATACGGGGTTACTAATGACCCTAATAATCCCCTCGCCTCCTCAGGCTACACCGGGTGTTACGACCCGCAGAGGATTGCAGTTGGCTTCATAAATTACACGGCACACTGTAACGAAAACAACTGGCAAGACCCCGCCCTTTCCATAACTGCTGTTAATGCATTTACCAACGCCCAGCAGTACCCGTTTGTTATAGCAAACTGTTGCCTCTCCGGCAACTTTGGCTATTCCGAATCGGTTGGCGAGGCATGGTTACGCAAGGCAAATGGGGGTGCTGTTACCTATATCGGTTCTTCACCAAACAGTTACTGGAAAGAGGATATGTACTGGGCTGTGGGGGCTTTCCCAATGACTGGCGATAACAACGGATACGTCCCCAGCTACGATGAATCCACTACCGGTGGCTACGATGCTCCATTTATTAGTGCCTACACCACCGCTGGGGCTATAATGTTTTGTGGTAACCTTGCCGTTACCCAAGCCGAACTAAACGACTACAGCCGCCAAGTCAACTCGACCTACTACTGGGAGGCCTATAATGTTTTAGGCGACCCATCGCTAATGCCCTACTTCAAAGTACCCGACGTAAACCAAATAACGTTCCCGGCAACCATAGCGGTTGGTGTAAATTCTATAAGTATTGGCGCCAAAGCACGATCTTATGTTTCGTTGACCAGAAATGGCCAAATCATTGGTACCAAATACTATCCAACCGATGGTTTGATGGATATTGCCATACCTGTGCAAACCGAGCCCGGAAAAATAGTTTTAACCGCCACCCGGCCTCAAGCCCAACCCTTTATTGATACCATTCAGGTTTATGTTTCCGACAACGCCTACTTAACCCTCGCATCGAGCACAATTGATGATTCCGAAGGGAATAACAATGCCACTGCCGATTACGGTGAGCCCATCAAGGTAAACCTGCTAATAAAAAACGTGGGCAAAACAAATGCAACTAATATAGGTGCAAAAATTACAGCAAGCACAGGACTAATTGCGTTGACTTCAGCCGATTCAATTGGGATTGGGAATATTGATGCCGAATCGGAAAAATGGATTAATTCAGCCTTTACTTTCAGCATCGCATCCAATATCGACGATAAGTACTCACAGGTATTCCCAATTACCTTTACCTCATCCGAGGGCAGCTGGTCGTCAAACCTAAGAATAACAGCCTCAGCACCCAAAATTGTTTACAATGGCTTTACGGTAATTGACTCATTGATGGGCAACCGTAACATGCTGGTTGACCGTAACGAAGTGGTTGACCTACAGCTTGAATTCCAAAACAAAGGGAGTTCGTTAATCCCCGATTTTTCGGCACAGGTAACGCTTCCCGATTCGCTTATAAATATGGCAAATCTAAACCTTGAGCCCATATCGAACCGAACCATACAACCAAACGAAAAAGTAATACTAACAGCTCGGTTAAGTACATCACCTGAATTACTTTACGACACCATCCCGTTTGAGCTCAATTACAGCTCAGCAAGTTATCCAAAGGCTTCGCAACAGCTAACCGGCAAGGTACCCGTTTCCCTTTATGGAACTGTTAAAATGAAGAATGGCTCCACTAAAACATGTGGCACCTTATTTACCGATTCGGGTGGAGAAAATGCTAACTACAGCAATAACGAAAACAATACGTTAACCTTTGAAACGCTTAACAATATTAACCGATTCCGTGTGGAGTTCCTATCGTACGATACCGAAGCCGGTTACGACTACCTTTACGCCTTCGACGGCCCAGGCACCAGTTCAAATGCAATTGCCGGAAGTCCCTTTAATGGGAAAGTGGTTCCTGCATTATTTTACACCAGCGGAAATAGCATTACCTTCCGCTTTACTTCCGATGGTTCACAAACCGGTCAGGGTTGGAAAGCAAAACTTGAATGTATTGTTCCGCAGCAATTACCTAAATGCATCGAAAATCCTAAACCTGCTAACAACGAGTTAAATGTTGAGTACACTCAATTGTCGTGGAGTGCCTTGCCCGATGCATTATTCTACGATGTTTACATTGGTACCCATCCCGATTCGTTGGCTTACCTCAAACGAGTTGAAACGTCGAATGTAAGCATTACCCTCCTTCCCCTAACCACATACTACTGGCGGGTGGTGCCAGGCAACCATTTGGGACTATGCGACAAGAATTGCGAAACATGGAGTTTCACCACCTCATCGATTGTTGGGCAGGCCATGATGGCCAATAAACTGGTAACCACCGATAGCATTTGGTTCTACGATTCTGGAGGCCCTACTGCAAATTATGAGAACAATGAGAACTATACCATAACCTTTAAACCCAAAACCAGCGGTAAAAAGATTAAGGTTGAATTTCAGACGTTTGATGTTGAGTCGCATTCAACGTGCAGCTACGATAGGTTAATAGTATTTGACGGCCCAAATACTCAAAGCCCTCAACTTGGCACCTACTGTGGCAGTTCTCTTCCACCGAATTTCAGTGCTACAAGTTCAACCGGGGAACTAACATTCCAATTTATTTCTGATGCCAATACCCTTGGCGCTGGATGGAAGGCTAAGGTAACCTCAACGGGAAGCACTTCAAATTACCCCTTATCCATAAATGTTAAAAGCAATGGCATTCCCTTGCCCAATGCTACTGTAAGCCTAAACGAGGGACTAAAATTTACCTCGACCTCAGGTAAGGTAACCTATAGTTTACCCAACGGAACCTATAGCTATGCTGTTAATGCTCTTGGCTATGAGCCAGCCACAGGTACTTTTGATATAACAGGTTCGGCTAAAACAGTTAATGTTGACCTGGCAAAACAGGATACGGTTCATTTACTTATCCGTTCGGCAATTGACCATAGTGCATTACCGCTTGTTAAGATTACGGTAAACAACAAAACCTACTTTACGGCCAACGATGGAACGGCAACCATTCTTATACCTGCCGGTAGTTACTCCTTTAACTTTACTGCCGAAGGGTTTAATATGTTGGATACCCTTGCCGCTATTGCAGCAGGCAACAACAACCTTACCATCAATCTTTCGCCCACTTACTATAGCGTTCAATTTATTGTAACCGACATAAACGGTAATAAAATACCAAATGCCAAGGTAACAGTCGATACTCAATTAGTTGAAACCAACGATAATGGTCTGGCTTCATTAAACCTAAACAGAGGCACCAAGATTGTTAGCATTCAAAAAGATGGCTTTATCAATACTGATTTTTGGTTTAAGGTTGAGTCCGATAGCGCTGTTCAGGTTTACCTTAACCAGATTTTGGGGAATGTTTACAACATTAAGTTTGAAGTAACTGGTTCCGGGCCAAAGGGAACATGGCCATTGAGTAATGCCTTGATAAAAATTTACAAAGGAAGCGAACTTTACCTGCAAGGGAAAACCAGTAACGGTGTAGCAAACCTATACCTGCCAAACGGAATCTACAACTACGAGGTGCAAATTGAGGGCTACATAAACTCAACGCTCACTGAGTTTACAGTTAACAGCTCGCCCGTTCAGATAAGTGCAACACTAAACCAAATCACACTTAACATTACCTTTGACGTTCAGAGCAAAGGCTCGCCGGTGGCTAACGCTACCATAAATATTCAGGGTTACCCCGAGCAGCAAACCGGAGCCGATGGCATTACAACATTTAGCCAAATTGGTTACGAAAAAGGATTACAGTTCAGGGTAGCACACCCCAATTACTATACCTTTGAAGGAACAATAGACGCAACAAAATCGGAGATCATTAGTGTAAACCTTACGCCTACCGCCACCGATATTGAGAATACCGACGAAGATGTATCGGTTTACCCCAACCCGGCAATGGGTTACATCAAGGTTGAGGCAAAGGGAATCGTTGATTTTATATCGATATTTTCCATAAACGGGCTACTTATGCAACATGAGCAAATCGGCAATAGCAGCCAAATCATCAACCTAAATGTGCCAACCGGAATTTACATTGTTAAGTTTAGCATGAGCAACGGAAGAACTTACCATAAAAAGTTAGTGGTTCGATAAAGGGGTTTAACCGTGATTGTTAATAATTATGGGCATAAAATTATGCCCATTTCTTTTTACATGAACGAATAATTTTTACATTTGGCACAAATCAATGTGTTTTGTAAGTGTTAAGGTTTTACAGGTTTCTCGCGTTACACAAAATTGCCCTGGCGTTATCACTGATTGCCATATCCTTACTATCGGTAGTGGTTTGGCAATTAACCCAAAATATCCATAAGCAACATACCCAAACCTTTAGAGCTGAACTCCGTTCGGCCAATAACGAGATTTTATCGGATATTGAACGGAATTTCTGGGATATCAAATTTACCCAGAATCCGCGTTTTGTAAACAACGAAATTCTATTTGGGACAAACCTAAACCTACAAGAATCGAATATTTTTACAGTTAACGACAGCACACTATTCGGTTCAAACATCCTTTTGTTCCATAACAGCAAGTTTTACTCTAAGGCCAAGTTTAAATCGAGCAGCAATGAGTTTGAATACTGGTATCCAATAGATAAAACCTTTAAGCTTTTTAACTCCCTAACCGGCAAAAAAATAAACGTTCTGTTTGAACAGCCTAATATCGCTTTAAATTCGAAAGCAATCACCATTGCTGAACTTAAAAACCTAAATGGCGATAAACAAGCAGTGGTTGCAGTTGAAGGTGTTGATAGTTATAGTAGCTTTCTGGTCTTTTTGGCTTTACTTCTTTTTGGAGTGATTTTAGTTTTGGTTTATGGGTTGGTTAAACGTTCCGGTTCCAGCCAAAGCAGAATGGTACCATCAAAGGAGAGCGACCAGAATTCTGGTGATATATTAAAACTGACAAACCTAAAATCGGCATTTAACCGGTCGAGCATTCCGATCAGAGTAATTGACAAGAACTTTAGGGTGATATTCCAGAATAGCGAATTTGAAACGCTCACATCAATTGCATTAAAAGACCTAAACCATCCCAGATGCTACGACTCGTTTGGGAGCGTTTACTGTCACACCGGCGAGTGCCCATTACAAAGTATTCTGAACGGTGCAACTGAGATTAGGCGCGAGGAATCGCGATTCCTGCCAACTGGGAAAAAGGTTGTGGTGGAACTTCATAGCTTTCCATTAACTGACGAGCGCAACAACATTTTAGGTATTGTTGAGGAGATTAAAGATATCACCGAGGCTCATCAAACCGAGGACATACTGAGGCAAACCGAAAATCAATTTTCTGTTTTCTTCGATTCTATCCCCTTTGGCGTATTCATTGAAGACGGCCTTACCCATGCGGTAATTTACCAAAACCATTACATTAAGCAACTAATACGGAATACTGACTTTAAGGAGTTCATGGCTAACGCCGAGGTAATAGGAGCCGATGCCGATGAAAACGTTACAGAACTTCAACTTATCGATTCCCATGGTGTACTAAGATTTTTCAATCTTCATAAATTCAAATTCATCGGAGTAAACAACCGACTAAAGATTGGAGGAATACTGGTGGATAGCACCCGCAAGAAGGAAATTGAGCTTTACCGTGATGTGCTATCAAAGGCCATTGAGTTTACACCGGTTAGCATCGTTATACTATCGCCATACTTTGAGTTTGAGTTCATCAACCCAAACTTCACCCAAATTACCGGACTAACCATCGATGCGCTATATAGCAAGAGCATTATCGATATCAATCTTGAATATAACGGAGGAAACCATATTCAAAAGGCGCTTGATACCATTAAATTAGGAAAAACATGGCAAGGCGAGCTGCAGCTGAAAGGTAAAAACAACGAAAGGGTTTGGGTTAGCGCTTCGTTCTCGCCGGTAATGTTTGAATCGAGGCTTCAGCATGTTCTGGTAATCTTTGAGAATATTACTCGCCGTAAGGAATACGAGAAAGAGCTTATACTGGCCAAAAACAAGGCCGAGGAATCGGATAAGATTAAAACCAATTTCCTGAATAACATCTCGCATGAGATTAGAACGCCCCTTAATGCAATAATAGGTTTCTCGTCCATTTTAACCGACCCCCATTTGGGACAATTTGAACGTAGCGGCTTTTCCGATTTAATCTACAGAAACTCTCAGGAATTACTGCAAATCATCGAAAACCTGCTTGAGATATCGCAGATTGAGGCCGGTGATATCAAGATAAGTAAGTCCGAATTCTCGGTAAACGCCTTGGTGAATGAGATATACAGCACCTTTGAAGAGCAGGAACGAGGTAGTTCGCGCATTAAGCTTAGCCTACGGAAGGAAATTTTCCAGGATGATTTGGTTATACTAAGCGACCCGGCAAGAATAAAACAGGTACTAAAGCACCTGCTTTCCAACTCGTTTAAATTCACCACAAACGGTTTTGTTGAATTTGGTTATAGGTTGAAGGACGAAAGTACCCTAATGTTTTACGTTGTTGATAGCGGCATTGGCATTGAACCCGATAAGATGAACCTAATATTCAACCCATTCCGCCAGGCCGATAGTTCCAGCACCCGAAGGTATGGAGGTCTGGGACTCGGTTTAGCCATATCGAAGCATGTGGTTGAAAAGCTTGGCGGTAAGATTTGGATTAACAGCACACCGGGTTCAGGCACAAGCGTATTTTTTACTATCCCCTTTATTCCGGTTAGCCTGAAGTTTGAAAATGCCAATGTGGGCAATGGGCTAAAGGAGTTTAACTGGGACGGCAAAACCATAATGATAGCCGACGACATCGATGCTAACTTTGTGTTCTTCAAGGCAGCATTGCACAAAACCAAGGCCAATCTAATTTGGGCAAGGAATGGGCTGGAAGCCCTTGACTATGTTCGCAGAGGCGAAAAAATCAACCTTATCCTGATGGATTTAGTTATGCCCGAAATGGATGGGTTTGAGGCCACACGCATCATAAAATCCATAAATCAATCGTTGCCGGTTGTTGGGCAAACCGCTTATCCCGAAACCATTTCGAACACTAAAATTTCCGAGTGTGGCTTTGACACCATTCTGGAAAAGCCCATACGCACCCATCAAATGCTCATTGAAATTGATAGGTTTTTGGTGAACTAATAGTGATGAATCGGAATGGTAGAATGATAGGGAATTAGATTGCGTTAAACCGAAATTGAGATGGAGAAACATTTTTAGAAGAATTGCGTCAATTAAAAAAAAATCAATTGACGTTTCTCAGTTTATCTGCTCTAAGGGAGCAGATTGTGTCGCGCACCAATTGGTTCACAACAACCGGTTTACAAATTACATTAGTACAAAATTCTTGGCTTGGGTTTAAGGGATAGGCTCCTTTAGTTGTATAATAAAGTAATTATTTTAGGCTCGCCAATCTACTTAATGCTTCCTTGAATTCCTGTGTTGGAACGGAGATATTCATTGCCAGATATCGGTGGCATTGCCTATCGTGGTAAAACCATGAGATCGGCAAAAGTCCTAAGCCTTTTTCAACAATCAACTTTTCCACCATCTCAATATCACGGATATCGGCGTAACTCTTGTAACTTAGCATTACCATATACCCTGCCGATTGCTTTACGGGTCGAAATTTACTATCCCTTAGTGCTTCCTGTAATAGTTTATAGTTTTCATCTAAAAAATCGGCCAGCATGTGCCCTTCTATCTCAGCGCTAAGAATATTGATATAATCTTGGGCTCGGCTAAGGTTGGGATTAGTGGTAATTGCCGAATGGATATTTCTATATGTAGCCATTAGCTGCTCGGGTGCAATGCAGTATGCTATTTCACTGTCGGCTAAAGCCACCGGAATGTTAAGCGAACCTATCCGATAAGTTACCTGGCATAGTCTTGGATAGAAATTCACGCTTGTACCCTCGTGGTTACTATAACCCAGTTCGGCCATCGACTCGTTGATAACGAGTTTGATTTTAGTTCCGTTTATTAATCGTTGCAGTTCCTCAAAGTCCTCAGCGGTTAGCGCTTGTCCGGTTAAAAGGTGAGGCGAAGAGATAACCATGAGCTTGGTTGTAGCGTTAATAGCTCGCTGAACCTCGCACCAATCAATTTTAAAATCGGGACCTTTTAACGGCACATATACCGGACGGGCGCCGCAAAGTTCAACTGCGGTTTTCAGGTTTGAAGTAAAGGGTTCGAACACAATTACACTATCGCCATCTTTCACGCTTGAGGCAATGGCTAAAAACACGGCCAGATTTACTCCTCCTACAAAGGCTATTTCGGTTTCAGGGTTAATCGCCCTAAAGTATTTTTTGAGTATATAGTTCGAGAGTTTTTGGTAAGGATCGATGTTATCGAGAATATCTGAACCAAAATTGTAGGTATCAACATTACTATCAAAAAACTCTTGGAATCCCTTTTCACTGGGTAAAAGAGAGGTTAGATTAATGGCACCGTATTCCCCAATTCGCTTTTGCAAGCTATAGTCACTCAATGTTGAAATTTCGCCTACCTTGTGGGTCATAGTATTTAAAAGCAATGATTGTAGTTTAAAATTACAAATAGTATTTCAATAATCATATCAATTTTGATAGAATACAGGGTTTATTTGATGAAAGGTACTATTGGAACAGTTGGATGAGAATGGGAAGGGTTCGGAATCGAATTCCCGACCCAAGGTGGAAACGGTAAAACGATGCTATGGCCTCAATGAGTATTTGCCGTTGGCTTTGGTTTAAACTTAAGGTTTCGGGGGCAAACATGGGGGTGTCAATTAATTGGCTTAACACTTTGCTAGTTTGCTTCTCAAGCACAAAACCATGGGCGGGTTCTACACCACAAAAAATGCCATTTTTAATGTCGAAGTAGGGTTCAGTTGGGCTCCATCGGTTCAATGGATAGAAACCCAAATACCGCGACAGCTGCATCATAAAAATTAAATGGAAATTAGCCACACCGGACTCGAGATTATCGAGCATCTGGATTGAGTTCTGAATAAAGGCAAAAAGTTGCGGATTGGTTTCCTCTTCCCTAATGGTCCGGTAAATGAGTTCGCTCAGGAATATGGACATGGTGAGCTTAATGGGGTTCTGGTGCAAACTGGTAATTGCGTATGCAGGTGCAACCTCTTTTACCCTGAACATTTCAGCATTAGGTCGGTAGTAGTAAACCACATCGAGCACCGAGAGGGGTTGGAAATAAACTTTCATTCCTGCTTTTTTCCCTTTAGGGAAAGCATTGTTTACCAGCAGGGTTATTCGACCATGTTCCTTTGCATAGCAACTTACTACAAGGCTATTTTCCCTATACCGAATTACCCTAAGTATAATTACCCTGTTCTGCTGTAGCATGGGACTACTTTACAAAAAGAAGTTTGGTAACCGTAGCTTGTTCGCCGCGAGAATCGGAACAGAAAATAAGGTAAACACCTGTGGCAACCCTTTGCCCATTCCGGTTTTTACCATCCCAAGTGGCTAAGCCACCATTTGAGCGTGTTTCGTAAACAATATTGCCAGCTATATCGGTTATTTTAACCACACTGTTTTCCATGAGTCCGGCAATGGTTATTAATCCGTTATAGTTTGGGCGGACGGGATTTGGGAATGCGTAAACCTTACCAAACGATTCGGCCGGTTGACTGGCATCGCCTCGGTAAGCTATTAGTCCCTTATCGGTGGCAATAAATACTTCGCCGGTTACAGGATGGGTTTTAACGCTTAATATGGTGTTCGATGGTAATGGGCTGTTTTTGGTGTTAAAGTGATGTATTTGTTTAGTTCCATCGGCCGAAAACAGGTAAACCCCCGACTTGGCTGTTCCAAACCACTTACGATTCCCTCCATCAACATCAATACATGTAACCTCTTCGGTTTCCAAAAGGTAAACCGCCAATCCTTCAACCACGTCGGGTATTTTTATTTTTTGGAATCGTGTTTCACCCTGTAACACCCGTTGTGGGTTGTAACTCACCAAGACCCCTTGGTTAGTCCCTAACCAAACATAACCATCCCTATCGAATGCAAGTGCGGTTACCTCATTCGGTAAAGTGTTTCCATTAGCATCGCGCGGGCGAAATTTTAGGTAGATATCATCGCTAGCGCTCTCCACATCGTTTCCGGGGTTTAGGACAAACAAGCCGTTATCGCGAGCCAGTGCCAACCAAATAATGCCTGTAGGTGAAACGGTTAGCGAAATAATTCTGGAAGTGCCAATTGCAGTTGAATAAGGGAAAGCCTTCCATGAGCCATTTGCCATTAAAACCGAGATGGGGTTTGGCACTTCGGAATTCGCCACCCAAAGATTTCCTTTCGTGTCCATGTCCATGCCTGCAATTCGGCAGTAGGGCTGTCCGGGAAATACACTTTGCAAGGTGCTATTATCGGGGTTATAGTGCTCGGTAAGGCTGCCATTAGTAATTTTATACAATCCACCACCCCAACTTGCAACGTAAAAAACATCAGGGTTTCGAGGATCTGCCTTAACCCTAACCGCATCGTGATTAAACCAATCGGCAAAGTACGACCATTTGCCTTCGGAATAGGTGTGTGCAATAAATGGATTCCAGAAATTTCCAAAGGCAGCATCGTATGCCCCCGAGGCAGCCACAACCATGTTAGCGCTTGCATCGATATGGAAAAACTTATTGTTGAATGGACCCATGGGTGAATGAACGCTATGGCTACCGGGTGAGAGAATCACTAAACCATTGAATTCATCGGCAATGGCCAAGCGGGAGTTACCAATGGGAATACACTCAGCTACTCTAGGTGAGCCCCCAAAAAGGTAACTGCTAATCAGCTCCTCCTTAATGCCCTGCAAGTTATATACCTGCACTGCATTACTGCTATAGGCATAAAGTCTTCCGTATCCCATGGAAATGCCAACCATATCGTCGAAAGGGCGGTCAAACTCAACCCAACCGCTTCCGGAATTCATCCATATTACATCATTACCAAGAGTTTTTTCCAATGCCATTAAATAGTTCCCTTCAGCAGTCACATTTAAGCATTCATTTGTGGGATCGGTAAAGAATGATTCCCTCTCCCACCGCTCGTAGCTAATGAGAAGGGGATCGTTGGTATTAGCACTGAAAACGCCCTGGCTGGTGGCAGCCCAAAATTTCCCATTCCAGACCACCAGCATATTAACCTTCAATGAGCCTGAACTTTCGACAATGTAGTAAGTATCTCTCACCTCAAGTTTATCGGGGTTAATCACCACTAATCCAAAATCGGTTGAGACGTAAACCAGTGAATTGAAGTAGTAAAAATGGTTGATGCACTTACTGCCCGCCATGGGCTTATCCTTTATGAAAGGCAACTTTACAATCCGTTTTGAATCCTCATAAACCAAATCGATATTCCCCGATTTGTAACCCACCAGGGTTATCCCTTTCTCGGGGATTGGCGCAATGGCTGTAATATCAACCTCACTTAAGCCATTTACGGTAGTGTACCTATTTAGTTCTCCGTTATCGGTATTGTAAGCAAAAAAACCGTTTGTTACCGCACAATATATTACTGAACCATTCACGCCAAGTGCCCGAGCATCGTTAAAAGCAAAGTAATCGCGCCACTGCCCCATGGCCGGCTGAGCTTTGCTTAGGTAAACACCTCCAAATAAAAAAACTAAAAGGATGGTTATCCTCTTTACCATGATTGTTGATTTATGTAAATCGATAATACCTATGGTATAAACGGTAAATGGCCAACGTATATTGTTAAAGCCTACCCTTGAGGAATTTTCTCAATTCCTCAACGGCTCTTCCCCTGTGGCTAATTTGGTTCTTAAGTTCCAGGGGCATCTCAGCAAAAGTTTGGGTAAAACCATCGGGTACAAAAATGGGATCGTATCCAAATCCATCGCTGCCTCTCTCTTGGTCTATGATTTTCCCCCATACAACACCCTCAAATAGGTATTCCTGCCCATTAAGAATTAATGCTATTACCGTTCTGAATCTCGCCCTTCGGTTTTCAACACCCTTTAAATTATCGAGTAATTTGCGTATATTATCCTTTGGATTTTTAGCTTCACCTGCATAGCGGGCGCTAAATACACCTGGTTCCCAGTTTAACGCTTCAACCTCAAGGCCTGTATCATCGGCAAAACAGTTTAAACCGGTTTTGCTGTAAACGTAGCGAGCCTTTTGCAAAGCATTTTCCTGAAGTGTCTCAAAGTCTTCGGGGATATCTTCGGTTATGCCCACAGCATTTAGGGTAACCAGTTCAACCCTATCGCCCAAGGCATGTTGCACCTCCTTTAGCTTGTGTTGGTTGTTAGTTGCAAACACAAGCGACAATAAATTTTTAGTCATACCGATTTTTATCGGGGGTTGATGCTCATTACAGGAATATGCCCTGCATGAGCCAGTATGTATTGCTCTTCGGGTTCAACTATAAATTTCCCTTCCTTATCGGTGGGAGTGGTCATTATTATGATTAGATCAGCACGAATGTTAACAGCCATCTCAAGAACCTCTTCCTCGTACTTTTTAACCCCGGGTACGGTATATTCCACATACTTGGCACCTCTTTCATCTAAAAACTTTTTGGCGGAAGCCAGGTTAATATCAATTTGAGCCATCAATTTGGGGTCGGATATATTCGGCTTAATTATATGGAAACGGGATAGGTAGTAATCGGAAAAGTACGAAATCCACTCGTGTTTTTCTCTATTTTGAAGGGTGAAGTCGATAGGGAAAACAATATCATCGTAACGCTTGTTAACCGGTGGTTCCTGAATGGTAATAAAGGGAACCCTGCAGGTGGTAATGAGCTTAAGCACCCACGAGACCTTATTCTCATCCATCTCCTTAACGGTTGATGACCCCATAATTACCATGCTTGCATTTATCTCATCTGCAGTTAACGCTATATCGGTCATATAGTTTCCTACCTTAACTATCGATTTGGGAGTAATAGCATACTTGTTTTTTACCAAATCGATAAGCGAAGCCATTTTACTTTGAGCCTCATCAATTTTATTGAGATCCGAAACGCAGTGTAAAATGTAAATAGGTTCCTTTACCACTTCGGAAACCCTTATGGCATGCTGTAAAGCAAACCATGCAACTTCGGTAAAATCAGTAGGAACCAAAATTGTTTTAGTAGCAGTCATAATAGTTGTTTTATAGCTTTTTCCCCTAAAATAACACGTTCATAAATCACCTTCAAATTTAATCAAAATATTGTTTTTATTGAGCTCAAATGAAGTTTGTTTAAACAAATTGTAAAAAATATTTGATAAAGACTAGCATTCATCCTATCTTAGTAAGTGAAATTTTTGGCTAAAGTACGCAATGATTTTTTCTACTACCCTCATACTGTTTACCCTTTTCTTGGTTGCCTCTCTGGCAACAGCTATGCTTTTTGTGCGGTACTACTACACCAAAAAAAACTTTGCATTGCAGGAGAAGCTTTTTATAAGAACGGAAGAACTCCTGAGGGAAAGGCAGAAAACCGAAAACTTACTTTCGCGGGTTTTGCCTCGTGAAAAAGCAAAAGAGCTAATTGATCAAGGGCGGGTTGAAGCCCAAAAATTCCAAATGGTTACCGTTCTATTTGCGGATATTCAGGGTTTTACCAAAATAACTGATGAAACCAATGCCGATTCGTTAATCGACCAGCTCGATAAGCTTTTCTTTGAATTCGATAGCATTGTCGAAAAATACGGCATTGAGAAAATTAAAACCATAGGCGATGCCTACATGTGCGCAGGCGGTATTCCTCATCCAAACCGCACAAATCCTTTCGAGGTGGTAGCTGCCGCAGTCGAAATGATGGGATGCATGAAAAGGTTGAACCAACAGCTCAACAATGGAAAAGAAATTTGGGAACTCCGCATAGGAATAGATACTGGCCCGGTTATTGCAGGTATTGTTGGGCGCAACAAATTAACCTACGACATTTGGGGAACTACCGTAAATATTGCAAGCAGAATGGAGTCGGCTAGCGAACCCGGAAAAATCAACATTTCAGAAAATACCTATCTGGTTATCCGCAACTTATTCGATTGTAAGTATCGGGGTAAGGTACCTGTTAAGAACAAGGGCGATATCAACATGTACTTTGTTGAAGGATTTCTTCCCAAGTTCTCCGATTCCAGCATTTACATCCCAAACAATGATTTTAGAATTGAACTACAGCTTATTAAGCTATCCGATTTGGAGGAATTTGTGCTTGATAAATTAGACAAGGGGCTTCCAAAAAATCTTTACTACCACAATTTAAAGCATACCGTTGACGTTTATACTCAGGTTGAGCTAATAGGCAAGGCCGAGAACATAACCCAGGAGGAACTTCTCCTGGTTAGAACAGCCGCCCTATTCCATGACATGGGACACCTGCTTGACTATGCAACACACGAAGAGATGAGCGTTAAGATGGCACACGAGATTTTACCCCGATACGGTTACTCGCCTGAGCAAATTGGCCGTATTGCCGAAATTATCATGGCCACTAAACTGCCTCCTAAACCCAAAAATATACTCGAGGAGATTATTTGCGATGCCGATTTGGATTACCTGGGCCGAACCGATTTTATTCCTGTATCGAATGCCCTTTACAAGGAACTCCATGAACACGGTATGGTGGGTTCACTTCACGATTGGAATATGATTCAGATTAAATTCATTCAGCAGCACCAGTATTTCACCAAAACAGCCCGCCAGTTAAGGAATGTAAATAAGGATGTTCAGCTCCAAAACTTAAAACGATGGATGAACGAATTAGAAAATGATACATCTTTGTAGTGTTTTTTACATTTTTTTGTATTACTTTTACTATTTTGTTAAATATTTGCTATTTTGCATAGATTAAGTTGAAATATTGACCAA
>LUYY01000208.1 GCA_001603415.1 Bacteroidales bacterium Bact_07
AAACAACTCGCTTTTAATTGGATTGCGCAAATTACTCTTCTTAAGTTTTTTAGTAGCCCTTAGCTTCAATCCCTTTGCTATAAGCCCTCCACTTTTCAATAAGAGCGGCCATGTCGGAGGGGAGGGGTGAATCGAAGTTGAGCCGCTGGTTGGTGAGTGGGTGAGTAAACCCGAGCGTTTTGGCATGTAAGGCATGGCGGGGGCATAGCTCAAAACAGTTCTCAACAAACTGTTTGTACTTAGTAGTGGTATTACCTTTCAGAATCTTATCGCCACCGTAAACCTCATCGCTGAAAAGCGGATGTCTGATGTATTCCATGTGGGCACGGATTTGGTGGGTGCGACCGGTCTCCAGCTTACATTCAATAAGGGTTACAAACCCAAATCGCTCAATTACCTTCCAGTGCGTTACAGCATGCTTCCCCTGCTCCCCATCGGGGAAAACTTGCATGCGCTTGCGGTCGCGTATGCTGCGACCAATATGTCCTGTTACCGTTCCGCTATCGGATTCCATGTCGCCCCACACAAGGGCAACGTAAAGCCTATCGGTGGTGCGCTCAAAGAACTGGCGGGCAAGGTGGTTCATGGCCATTTCGGTTTTGGCAATTACCAGCAGTCCCGATGTGTTGCGGTCGATACGGTGAACGAGACCGGGCCGAACCTCGCCGCTCTTGAAGAGCGGGACATCACGCAGGTGGTACAGTAGGGCGTTCACCAGCGTTCCGCTGAAGTTGCCATGTGCCGGGTGCACTACCATTCCGGCGGGCTTATTCACCACAAGCAACGCCTCGTCCTCATAAACAATATTGATGGGAATGTTCTCGGGCTTGATATCGGTTTCGCGGGGTGGGTAGGCTAAAACAATCGATATGGTATCGAGTGGCTTTACCTTGTACGACGATTTAACGGCTTTGCCGTTAACCAGAATGTTGCCTGCATCGGCTGCACCCTGAATACGATTTCGGCTAACGTTGCGTATCTTATCGGTCAGGAACTTGTCGATTCGGGTTGGTGCTTGCCCTTTATCAACCTCAATACGGAAATGCTCGTAAAGGTCGGCCTGCTCCGCCGAACCGTTTTCCAACTCATCATCGGGTTCGTACAGCCGATTCTCGTTCATCGCTTTATAATCACTTTGGATGTTAGGGCTTGCCCGTTTGCCAGGTTTACTCGGAGTATGTATATGCCCGCTGGGATATGTCCAACGCTTATGGGAACGTTTGAATATATCGACTTACTTTCAATTACTTGGCCGGTTATTGAAACCAGTTGGTACGATTGTGCTGGCACATTACTATCCGTATCGATGTTGATAAACTCACTGGCAGGATTGGGATAAACTCTAAATCCCTTGCTTATGGTTATGGGTGTAGATGTAGGTATTTGGTAGAGCTTGCCGAAAATTGGTCGTACCATTAGGGTGCCTTCGAATTGCGAATTAGTCCAGTAACCGGGAAGAGAATAAAAGATCTTGTTTTTATTATTGGTATTTCGGTCAAATCCCACATTCATAAACTCAATAGTGTTTTGCTGCCAGCCCAGGTAGAAGTTACCTGTGGAAATTTCAACGGGATCGATACGGTAAATGGTAAAGCAGTTCAAGCTGTCGGTAAACAGGGGTCGGGTGGTGTTTTTCTGGTAAATAATGTTGCCGGGTTTGCCGTTGTCATCGGCCCAAACAGTAATCTTGAAGGGTTGGTTGTTGGCATCCTGGTAGCTGCGGTTAAAGTAAATCATTACGCCAACCAAATTATCGGTTTTGTAGTTGTAAAACTTTTGGGCTACCATGGCGTTAATAGTTCCTTCGCCAAAAAGGCCATAGCCGCTTTCGGCCGAGCCATCGTCGAGCGCATAGTAGTTGTAAAAGTTAAGCTGCTGAACTAGTGTGTCGTTGTATCGGAGATGTTTGGTAGCCTCATCGAAATCGGTTTGAAGGAATGTTTTCAGTAGGAACTTAGCCGAATCGGGCCACGCGGAAGTAAAGCTGTAGTCGAACTGACGTGTGTATGCGAATTCCTGATACCCGTAAATATTCTCAGCTCCTCCCGAAAAGTAGTACTCATCGCCCGTTGAAATGTTGGTAAGCGAAAATCGCCGGGTAACGTTCCATGTGGTAGGGCCAAGGTTATTGTAAACAATTTTAAATTCACGGGGAACAGTCATTTCAGAGTTTTCGGCGTTGGCAAAGTGCGACCAAGGAATCGATTTGTAATTTTTCAGGAATAGGTTAATGGGCTTGCGAAAAGCAACATCGTTGTAAACGGTATCGTCCCAGTTGCGCAACCTGTTCAGGTAAACCATATCGATATGCCAGTGGTCGGAGTTGGTTTTCAGACCAGGAACGGTTGCGTTCTCCATAAGCGATGCGTACCCAATAAAACGAAAACGGAACCCGTTTTCTAAGAAAATAGGATTATCTATATTGATGTTTACGGCAAAAAATGTTGAATCGAGTTTAGTTGAGCTCTTCTCTGCTTTTTTGTTAAGCAGATGGTTGTAGAATTCAATTTTGTTAGCTTTAAAGTTGACCGATGCAGCCCAACTCCTGAACCAATGGTTTTCCGATGGGCTATACATTTCCAGTACAAGCGAATCGTTTGGCCCGGGTTGGTAGCCTAACCCTCCGGGTTGAACACTGAACGATAGGTAGATACTATCGGTAGCCGGAAAGTTGAGGTTTATGGGGAGCGAGGTAAGCGTATCGGCAGGTTGGGGGGTGGCGGTTAGGTGTGGGTGCAAAATACCCTTGCGGTTAATGGCATCGAACGTGGCTACGCCTATGGTAGGCGGGTTTATGGCATAGGTTTGATTCGAAATCACATTGCCGGGTTCCCAGAGTTCCAGGGTTGGATAGGGCAGATTTCGGGAAAAATCGTCGAAAAAAGGGAGCGCAAGGGTGGTTTTTGATCCTTTGGGCATTTTAACAGCCTGAGTTGTTGTGTAGCCCGAAAGGTTTACTAAAACCTCCTGTCCAAAGCAAAAACTTGAAGCAAAAATGAGTACTAGAGTGATTAATGCTTTCTGCATTGTATCGCTATTCTATGATTTCGTCGGCCTGCTTGGTTGGCGTAGCGTTAACCGAGTCGGCACGTTCAATTTTTGGGATGCGTGCTTGGTTTAGTGTTAACCAAATATCAACCCTGGTTCCAAAGCTAAGTGTTGCATTCTCCATGTAAGCAGGGTACTGGCTGTACACCCTTGCATCTAACGAGTCGTTATGGGTTTTTATTGTTTCGTCATACCTAATTCTGCCAACATTAAGCGATGCTTCAATAATTCGGCTTAAGGCATCATTCAGTTTAAGGCCTATGAGCAAGGGAATACCGGTTCGTTCGCCGTGCATACCCTGGCCTAAAACCAAATCAATTTTTGAACCCTTGGGGATGCGAACGCCGGGCTCAGCAATTTGTCCTTTGTAACGCTGCTCAAGCACATTGTTCAGGCCTAAATCGGGGCGGAAGTAAAGCGTTCCAACCTCAAAGCCCTCCTGTTCAAGAATAGCCTTGGCTTGTCGAAGTGTATAGCCAACAATGTTTGGTATCTCGATTTTGATAGGGTTTTTAGCGTTGATGGTTACAAATACCCTGCGATTTTTCTTAACCATGGTACCGGGTTCAGGGTTTTGCGCAATAACGCTTCCGGGTTTCTTATTAAAAATATAAACCGAATCGGCAATCTCAATCCTCAGGCTATTGTCGGCAATAACCTCGGTTGCCTCCTCAATACTCATTCCGGTTAAATTTGGGGTGGGTTGCTCCTGGTTGTGGCGAGTGTATATCCTAAGGAAAATCATCAGCACAATAACAGTGGCAAGTATCAGCCCTAAGCCTTTTAGAATGGTGTTGATGTAGGGATTCTGATAGAGTTTAAACAGGTACTGTTTTACTTGTTCGGTAGTTGTTTTGGCTTTCATAATCCAATGCAATTAAACATGATACAAAAATAGCATAAACCGCTAATAATGCTAATTTTTTAGTTGTACACCTTGATAATGTTGTAAAGCGAATCGCGTTCGGCGGGTATTTTTCCTGCTTCCCTAACAAGTTGGGTTAAGCGTTCCACTGTCATTACCGGTTTTTGCTCCTCGGCACCGGCCATTGAGTATATCTTTGTGGTATCGTCGATTGTTCCATCGATATCGTCGGCTCCAAAGTGAATGGCTAAGCGGGTGTTCTGTAATCCAAGCATAGGCCAATACGCTTTAAGATGTTTGATATTATCCATGAAGATTCTGGAAACTGCAAAGTTACGTAAATCCTCAACCAGATTAACCTCGCCTAAGTATCCCATGGGGTTGTTGGCCGCTCTAAATTTCAATGGGATAAAGCAGTTGAAGCCATGCGTTTCGTCCTGTAAGTTTCGTATTGCCTCCATGTGCAGTACCCGGTGCCTGTAACTCTCAATATGGCCGTAAAGCATGGTGGCATTCGATTGAATGCCAGCCTCATGCGCTGCTTTATGAATGGCTAGCCACGCTTCACCGGAGGCCTTATCGGGACAAATCTTTGCACGAACCGCTGGGTCGAATATCTCGGCGCCACCACCGGGTATGGAGTCTAAACCATACTCTTTAAGTCGCTTCAAACCTTCAGTGTAAGTGAGTTTGCTCTTTCTGATTACATAATCGAGTTCAATTGCTGAGAAGGCCTTTACATGAATGCCAGGGAGTATCTCTTTTACGGCTTTTATCATTTTTCCGTAGTAATCCAAGTCCCACTTGGGGTGAACGCCGCCAACAATGTGCACCTCGGTTACATCGCTATTCTGGTACTTGCGTGCTATGTTTTGTATTTCATCAAGGTTGAAAACCCAGCTCTCTGGGTCGCCGGCACCTTTGTGGTACGAGCAAAACTTGCAGTTGAAAACGCAAAGGTTGGTTGGTTCAATATGAAAGTTTTTGTTGAAAAGGATGTAATCGCCATTAAGCCTTTGGTTCACAACGTTAGCCAGTTGCGATAGCAGGGCAAGGTCGGCCTTCTCGTAAAGATACTCGGCCTCATTGGGTTCAATACGCTGCCCATTCATCACTTTGTCTGCAATTCCTTTTAGGAATTGCTCGGTAATGTTGGGCTTTATGAAGTTGATGATTGGTTCCATGAATGAAATTTGCGGTAAAGATACATTAAGAAAACAAAAAAGGCAGGTTGTCGACCCGCCTTTATCTGTTATGATTTCTTAAGAATTATTTCCGGAAAATTTCGTCGGAAACAGTCAGTCTTTTCCTTCCCTTAGCACGGCGGGCAGCCAGAACCCTGCGGCCATTGTGGGTCGACATACGTTCACGGAATCCGTGTTTATTTCTTTTTTTCCTAATGGATGGCTGAAATGTTCTTTTCATCTCTGTATGCTTTTACTTATATTATTATTTCCGGCAAAAAATTAAAGTTCTTATACCCATTT
>LUYY01000209.1 GCA_001603415.1 Bacteroidales bacterium Bact_07
GGCTAATTCAATTTGCCCTTACAGGGCGATAAATGCACGCGTCTGAAGACGCGCGCTAATATTTGGTCTGAAGACGCGCGCAAACATTTGTAAATGTTAAGTCCCTACGGGGCGGGTAACGTTGTCCGGTGCTTGTTGTTCGGTGTTCGTATAAAACCGACCTCACCCCTACCCCTCTCCTGAACGGAGAGGGGAGCGGAGGAAGTAAACAGTGGCATAAAGGCCTGACCCGCCAAGGGGTTGGACTTTTCGGTTTTGATTTTCTTTGTTTTTTCCTTGTATGAAGGCAAGAAAGAACAGGCAAATTGCCCTTTGCAATGCTTTCTCTTTTGCGATGCAACGATTCCCCCATGCTCTTTGGGTTATGCACTACGTGCATCGCATAATGCTTGAACACCTCAATACCTAGGGTTAAAACCCTGGGCTAATCGGTTAGCTCTATTGCGTAGCCAAAGCCTCCCCCCCTCAGGGGAGTTTTAGGAGGGGCAAGGAAATAGCTGCTCGTTGTTTGTTGAAAGTTTGAGAATGTCACATCCTATAAACAATCAACCGTCAACTTTTGACCAAATTAGTTTTACTGTATTAAACAGATTTTACACAAAGCCACACGGTGAAAATCCACCAAATGTGTGTCAGCTGCGTTCCATCACCAAACACTGTTTCTCTTTAAAAATCCTCTAACCCATAGATACTGCCATCGGGGTTCTTTTCTGGTTGCCAGGTTCGCACGTGGATAACTGGTGAGTCCTGGGCTGTAAAGTCAATTAAAAGGAACAGGTAGCCCTGGTCGGCGTAATTGGAGGAAAAGTAGTTCTGCTTGATCTGTATTCCAAAGCGGTTGCTGTTGGTGCCGGCTTTACGCAAATCGCTATCCTCAAATTGTATGTTGATAAACTCACTGCTGGCAAAGGCCTGCTGCAAGTTCTTAATATACTGCTGCTTGCTGTACCGGTTGTACTTCACAATTTTGCTTTGGCCAAAGGGATTATCGGTATTGCGATTAACCTTAACCACATTGCCCACAATAATGAGTGCATCATCGGAGAATATGGAGGAGATGTAATCGAGCCGCTTGAGTGCATAGGCGGTTTTGTAATGCTCCAAAAAGTTGATGATGGTTAACTTCTCCGTTTCGGTCCACTTAGGGTTTTGGGTAATGGAATGAATGGCTTCGGCCGAAAGGCCAAAGGCAATGGACGAAATTTTACCCTGTTCGTTAAAGTGGAAAACTACATCCTCCACAAACTTACGGGAGTTATTGGCAAAGGCAAACGACATTTTGGGGCCACGACAAATAACCTCGTTGCCAAACCTGATTGGGGTAAAAGTTTGTTCGCCAAGTATTCTGGCTTTGCCATAGGCCAATAGCTTTGTGTAAATATCAAACCCCTCGGGGGTAAAGAGTGATTGAACCTTACCTGACTGATCCGATGAGATTGCAGCAATAACTTTCCGAACGGCATCCTCATAGGGTTTAGGGTTTTCGACAGGCGAGAGCATTCGGGTGGTAACAGCAGAATTTACCGGGTTTGGTGTAATAGTAGGTTTTTCGCTTTTAACCAGAGCGATGTTGGCATGGGAGTTTCTAAAGGTTAACGGGGTAAGCTTTTGCATAACCGATTCAAGTTCCCGATCGATACGGGCCTCATACTCAAAAGCATACTCCACGCGTATTCGGGTATCGGTGCGAAGCTTTACGCCCTGTCCAAAGAATTCGAGGTATCCCACACCATCCTTGGCGCTAACGGGTTGGCTCCAGTCGCGTCCATCCCAGTAGCTGTAATCGAGGTTAGCTACAGGCTTGCCATTGTAGGTGATGTAAAGGGTAACCTGCTTGTATTCGGGCTCTTCGGCAATATCGGTTACCTGGTAATTTAGACCAGACATAAGCTCATCGATTCGCATGGGCAGATAGGTTGCCAATAGCTTTGAGGCTGTTCCCTGGTGTGGTACCTCTATCTCGGCGCCATAGGGGTGGCTGCGCAGCAACAAATACGCCCAGTAGTAGTACTTGAGGGCATCGGCAATCTGCGCCTGCTGAGCATACCCGTCGGCCAGCAGGGTGAAATCGATAATCTTTTGCTTTCGCTGCTGAAAAACACGATCGATCTCACTCCGGCGGAGGTATCGCAGAACCCTGGCATTAGGCTCATCGCTTAAAACAATCCGCTCAGTATTGGTAAGGGTAGCATTGGAGTATGTACTCATTAAAAGATTGGAAGTTTCAGTGAAATTGGATTTTCCGTTTTTGATGGCCTCATCCTTGATAAGCGTAAAGTTAGCCTCCACTGTAGCCGATAGCTGTGAAATAATCTGCATTAGGGCATCCTGATCGGCTGCCGAAAGGGTTGCCCCTGTACCCTCTCCCCATAAGTAGGTTTTTGTATCGGATTTTATTTGTTCGGCGGTTTGGGTAAAAACCTTGCTACTTAGGCAAGCTATCAGTATGGTAAAAAAATATTTTTTCATTCCTATACTTCTTTTTGTAAGCCAAAGATATTATTTAATTTAATATCTCCAAAGGGGAAGTTGGTTAAACTCGTGAACCGTTAAACGAAAGAATGAGTCGGAACCAGCGGAATGATTCGGAATGAGTCGGAATGAGTCGGAATGAGTCGGAATGAGTCGGAATAAGTCGGAATATGAGGGAGTTATAGGAAGTTAGAGGAAGTTAGAGAAAGGTATGAAGAACAGTAAAAGGGGGTTACAGATTTACCCCGTGTTACCTTGAGTATTCTCTGTGCAAATCTGTGATACCCAATTTTGTTGTTGGTTGAATGTTGATGGATGAAAGTAAGAGAATCTTGAATTTTGAATCTTGAATCCCGCCAATTAGGCGCAGACTTTTTAACTATTTATATGGTGTTTTGCGGCTGCTGCTTTTTGCAATGCTTTCCCTTTTGCGATGCAACGGTTCGGTGTTGCTCTTTGGAATGCTATAGCGTGCATCGCCAAATATTTGGTATACCTCTTTACCCAGGGTTAAAACCCTGGGCTAATTCGATTTGCCCTTACAGGGCGATAAATGCACGCGTCTGTAGAGGCGCACCAACATTTGGATATCAAGACAAGAAATAACATGCAAATGGCCCTTTGCAATGCTTTCCCTTTTGCGATGCAACGGTTCGGTGTTGCTCTTTGGAATGCTATAGCGTGCATCGCCAAATATTTGGTATACCATTACACCCAGGGTTAAAAACCTGGGCTAATTCGATTCGCCCTTACAGGGCGATAAATGCACGCGTCTGAAGAAGTGCGCCAACATTTGGGTATCAAGACAAGAAAGAACAAGCAAATTGCTTTTTGCAATGCTTTCCCTTTTGCGATGCAACGATTTGGTGTTGCTCTTTGGAATGCTATAGCGTGCATCACCAAATATTTGGAATACCTCTTTACCCAGGGTTAAAACCCTGGGCTAACGTGATTCGCCCTTACAGGGCGATAAATGCACGCGTCTGAAGACGCGCGCCAACATTTACCCCTACGAGGCTGGACATAATTCAAATAATCTGAAATCTGAAATCTGGAATCTGAAATCTTAAATCTGGAATCAATGTCGTTTAATTAAGCTATAAAGCCTTGTAATTCATGTAATGTAGTTTCTTTGGCCTTTTCTTTCTTTCGAATTTTCTGTTAGGGCGGATTATTTCTCTTGTGTTACTGACAATACGGTCAAAAG
>LUYY01000210.1 GCA_001603415.1 Bacteroidales bacterium Bact_07
AGTGTAAATGGAATTAGCAAGTTGTCTGCTGGCTATCCAAACATCTAGTTGTTTGTAATCAATCATTTTATAAATTTTTTCAAAACACCAAACACGAAAAACCAAACACAATAGATTAATCATCTGCTTTCGCTCTTAGGCTTTCCCAGATCAGGTATCCGCACAAAATCAGGAACATTATAAAGCCCAGGATTTCGGCAGAGTGCGATTCAAACCATTCGGCGTTCACATAGTTGATTCCGCCAAAACGTAGCAAGGCGCTTACAACGCCCATTAGTGCACCACCCGCAATAAAGCCCGATGCAATTAAGGTCCCTCGTTCTTTTCTTGCTCTATTTAGTACTTCATCTTTTGAACGGGTCGATACGATATGGGCTATAATGCCACCGGCCAGTAAAGGGGTGTTCAGCTGTAATGGGATAAACATGCCCAACGAAAAGGCAAGAGCCGGAACGCCAATCATGGTAAGAATAAGCGACAGAAAAGCTCCGGCAGCATACAATGCCCATGGAGCAGGCTTTCCGCTCATCATAGGTTCAATTACGGCAGCCATGGCATTGGCTTGTGGTGCTACAAGCGCATCTTTGCCAGTAAAACCATAGGTTTTATTAAGCAGTATTATTACTCCACCAACTGTTGCTGCCGAAACAAAAGTCCCAAGGAATTTCCATGTTTGTTGCTTGTATGGCGATGAACCCAGCCAGTAACCTATTTTTAGATCGGTGATAAAGCCACCCGCCATTGAGAGTGCTGTGCACACAACCCCACCAATAATTAGTGCAGCAACCATACCCGATGTTCCCGATAGGCCAGCCGAGGCCATTACCAGCGAGGTGATAATAAGCGTCATTAGTGTCATGCCCGATACGGGATTGGTACCCACAATGGCAATGGCATTGGCTGCAACGGTTGTGAAAAGAAAGGCAATTACCATTACAATACCTAAGGCAATTAGAGCATGGGTAATGTTATGTACCACCCCAAAATAGAAGAAAACTAAAAGTAGAATGGTTGTTAGAAGAATCCCGCCCGCAATAATCGACATGGGAAGGTCGCGACGCGTGCGGAGTTCCTCCTTGGGAATAGCAGAGTGCTTTCCGGTAAGTTCGCTTACAGCCAGGCCAAACGCTTTTCGGATAATCCCGCTTGACCGAATAATTCCAATGACCCCTGCCATGGCAATGCCGCCAATACCAATAGGGCGAACATAGTTGCTGAAAATTTGTTCGGCGCTCATTTGTCCGACAGTTAGAGTGATATTGCTGCCAACCGCTTCGGTTAATCCCGGTGCAAAGTAGTTGATAATGGGGATGATTACAAACCATCCGACAAACGATCCCGCAGCAATAATGGCTGTGTATTTAAGGCCTATAATGTAACCTATGCCCATAACTGCTGCGCCAACATTGAGTTTGAATACCAGTTTTGCTTTGGCAGCAAGGGCCTCGCCGGCAGGAATTACTCGGGTGGTAACCACCTCGCTCCACCAACCAAAGGTGGCTATGATAAAATCGTAAATACCGCCAATTAAACCGCTTATAACTAAAAGACGAGCTTGCTTGCCGCCTTTCTCACCCGAAACCAGAACTTCAGTTGTTGCTGTTGCCTCAGGAAAAGGAAACTTGCCATGCATATCGGCTACAAAGTACTTGCGGAATGGTATCAGGAACAGAATACCTAAAATTCCACCAAATAGCGATGAGAGAAATACCTGGTAGAATTGGGCCTCGAGGTTAAGTATGTAAAGAGCGGGTAAGGTAAAAATGGCTCCGGCAACAATTACCCCCGAGCTTGCCCCTATGGATTGAATAATCACATTTTCGCCCAATGCCCCTTTGCGCTTGGCTAAGGTAGATAGACCTACGGCAATAATTGCAATTGGAATGGCAGCCTCAAATACTTGCCCAATTTTTAATCCGAGGTAAGCAGCTGCGGCCGAAAAAATTATTGCCATTATTAGTCCCCAAACAACGCTCCATGTGGTAACCTCAGGTACGGCCTTGTTTGGTGGCATTACAGGTTGATACTCCTCGCCCTCACGGAGTTCGGTATAGGCGTTTTCCGGAAGGCCTTTAATCTTTTCAATAGGTTCGTGCGACATAGTTTTATGGTTTAGGTTTGAATTGCAAAATATCCCAAACCTACTAATTTTTAGTAAATGTTTAATAATACAAATCGATATGAAAAAAAATTCTTTTCGGTAACAACTTTTTTATCCATATTTGCAGAACAATGATTATTAGGTATGATATCGTTAGATAAGGCAATCGGTATTGTTAGGCAAAGTGTTTCAGCCCTAAAAGGGGAGGAACAGGTTGCTTTGGTTGAAAGTTTAAATAGGGTGCTGGCGCACGATGTGGTATCAGATATCAACATGCCCCCTTTCCGCAAAACAGCCGTTGATGGTTATGCTTGCCGAGCAGCGGATTTGGATAATCCGCTTAGTGTAATTGAAGTAATTGCTGCCGGAGCAGCACCTCAAAAAAATATTGTTCAAGGCACTTGCTCAAAGATAATGACTGGTGCACCAATACCCAATGGGGCCGATTGCGTAATTCCGGTTGAGGATACCGAAATTTTATCCGATGGAACCATCCGTTTTACTGGTGATAAGCCAAAATCGAACATTTGTGAGCTTGGCGAGGATATCAAAATAGGCGAATCCCCTTTAAGTAAGGGAACTCTTATCAAACCCCAGCATATTGCCATAATGGCAGCGTTGGGGTGTCATTCCCCAATTGTTTCGGTTAGGCCAAAAGTGTCAATACTGCCAACGGGCGATGAACTGGTTGAGCCTACCGAGATACCACAAGGCAGTAAAATTAGGAACAGCAATGGGCATCAACTAATTGCTCAGGTAGCATCAGCAGGTGCTATTCCAATTTACCACGGTATAGTTGCCGATACCGAAGAGGCTACCGAAAAAGCCATTGCTAAGGCTTTAACCGAAAGCGATGTGGTGGTGTTAACCGGTGGCGTTTCCATGGGCGATTTCGATTACGTTCCAAGAATTATGGAACGATTAGGCGTTAAGATACTTTTCGATTCCATTGCGGTGCAGCCCGGAAAGCCTACAACATTTGGAGTAGCAGGCAATAAGTTGATTTTTGGATTACCGGGTAATCCAGTATCATCGTTTATCCAGTTCGAGTTACTTGTGAAACCCGCATTATTGATGATGATGGGCTGTAACACGCCCTATGCCCCTATATACCGATTACCCTTGGCAAACGATTACACACGAAAAAGAGCAGAACGGCTGGGTTTGTTTCCGGTTATTGTAAATGCTAATGGCGAGGTTGAACCTCTGGAATATCATGGTTCAGCTCATATTTTTGCCCTTGCGAGGGCTCATGGGATTGCATCAATTGCATTGGGCATAAAGGAAATAAAAAAGGGGGAACTGATAGATGTTCGATCAATTTAACCGGCGTATTAATTACCTCAGAATATCGGTAACCGACAGGTGCAACCTGCGTTGCACCTATTGCATGCCCGAAGAGGGTATTATACAAATGCCCCATAGCCAAATTCTTAGTTTTGAGGAGATTGTTGCGATAACCAAAGTAGCCGTTAAGAATGGGTTTGAAAAGGTACGAATAACCGGAGGCGAACCACTGGTTCGAAAAGGAATAGTGGAGTTGGTGGGTATGCTAACTGCCATTGAGGGCATTACTGATTTTGGCATGACTACCAACGGTACACTTTTAAAACAGTTTGCACAACCCCTTTACGATGCAGGGTTAAAACGTATTAATGTCAGCCTCGATACTTTAAACCCCGAAAGGTATAAAACCATTACCAGGGTTGGCAAGCTATCGGATGTGCTGGAAGGATTGGCGGAGGCTAAAAGGGTAGGTTTTAACCCTATCAAGTTAAACTGCGTGGTTGAAAAGGATTCAAATGAACCCGATGCCAGGGCTGTTAAAGTATTTGCCCAAGCAAATGGTTTTATTGCCCGTTTTATCCCTAAAATGAACCTCGATGAGGGTATTTTCGGAGTGGTTGAGGGTGGCGAGGGTGGTAACTGTAGTACCTGCAACAGATTACGTCTTACGGCCAATGGCATTCTAAAACCTTGCCTTTTTAGCGATAGAGGCTATAATGTAAGGGAGTTAGGCATAGAGAAAGCCATTGAAATGGCTATAAATAATAAACCCGCCTGTGGAATGGCAAACCGCACCGGCGAATTCTATAATATAGGAGGCTGACATGGAACTTTCGCATATCGACAAAAACGGCAAGGCCAACATGGTTGATGTTGGGCATAAGCCAAATCAGATCCGCGAGGCAAGTGCAAAGGGTTTTATCCGGCTACAACCGGAGACCCTCAAGCTAATCCGCGAAAACCAAATGAAAAAGGGCGATGTGCTAATCATTGCTGAAATTGCAGGCATACAGGCAGCCAAGCGCACCCCCGAACTCATTCCTCTTTGCCATACTTTAATGCTTACCAAGGTTGATGTTAAAGCAACCCTTTGCGATGATGGCGTTGAGGTTATAAGCTACGCAAAGTGTATTGGACAAACAGGCGTGGAGATGGAAGCCCTTACCGCAGCATCGGTAGCGCTGCTTACTGTTTACGATATGTGCAAGGCTGTGGATAAAAACATGTCGATTGAGCATGTTGAACTTATTGGGAAAACCAAAAAGGATATTGAGTAGTTATGGATCAAAATATGCCCATTAAGGTAAAAGTTCT
>LUYY01000211.1 GCA_001603415.1 Bacteroidales bacterium Bact_07
TAATGAATAAATTATATGAATTGTACAATAAAATTTTATTAACGTAAGGTCAATCCACCATCAATCGTTAGCAAACTACCAGTCATCCAACGGGTGGCATCAGATAAAAGATAAATCGCTGCGTAAGCTATTTCCTCTGGAGTGCCATATCGCTTTAATGGATAACGCATCATATCTTTTTCAATATCCTCATCTGATAAGGCAGATGAAAGATGAGTCTTAACCATTCCAGGCTGGATGGCGTTGGCTCTGATACCTGATTCAGCTAACTCAAAAGCAATACCTTTCATGAATGAATTAATAGCACCTTTTGATGCCATGTACATTATATTCCCTAAAGAAGCTGAAAATGCTGCAACAGAAGAAATAAATACTATTGAAGCACCTTGATTAAGTAACTTTTTTTTATAAAGAGATTTTGTAAGCAAGACAGGTGCATAAAAATTAATCTGCATTAGTTCAGTAAGCGATTTATCAGATATGAGCTTTAAAGGCAATCTTTTGTTTATGCCTGCACTATGCACAACACCATCGAGCAAAGGCAGATCATGTGATAACCGAGCAATGCCCTCATTTGTGCTTAAATCAGCTACTACATAACTATGATCCCCTGAATTTAATTTTTCAAATGTAGATTTTAATCTTTCAACATTACGCCCATTAATAATTACCCGAGCACCAGCCATTGAAGTGTGAATGGCAATTGCATGGCCTATTCCTGAGGAAGCTCCTGTAACAAGGATGGTTTTTCCTTGCAATGAAAATGGGTTATAGCTCAAAATAATGATCTTTGAATGTAAACTTAAATCTCTACTAAATCCGAAATAAACATATCTCGAACATTAATAATGGCTGTCGCCCAGGTCATTCCAACACCAAAGCCGGAAAGCAGCAACTTCTTTTTATCCAATTTTCCCTTTAACTCTGATGCAATGGTTAAGGGGATCGAGACAGAGGATGTGTTTCCAAATTTATGGATGGTGGATGGCACCTTTTCCGCTGGTAGTTTGAGCTTTTTGACCAGGTAACTATTCATAAAGTTGTTGGCCTGATGAAAAACAAAAAAATCTATTTCTTCAGGACTTACTTTTGCAAATTGCATTGTTTTTTTTATATCAGGTGGAATTTCACTGATCAAGAAATTGAATACTTCACTTCCGTTCATGTAACCGTGCTCATCGCTGCGTATATTACCATATTCGTCCACTACTTTTTCTTTCAAGGTTTCCGGTGAACTAGGAATTCGGTAGCCTCCAGCGTCAATTTTGATAAGATTTTCTTTTGAACCATCTGAATTAAGTGAAAAATAGCTCTTGCCGTATTTCGGATGATGTTCTATTAGCGCAGCCACCCCTCCATCGCCAAAGAGAAAAGCTGTTTTCCGATCTTTTGGAGAATAGACCCTTGAACGTGTTTCTCCATCAAGCAATAAGCCTTTACGAATCATGCCTGACTGCATTAGACCATATACAACCGAAAGACCATAAATGAACCCCGAACAACCCATATTGATATCAAACGCCAATACATGCTTACCTAATCCCAGACGGTGCTGAAGGATTAACGAGGTGGCCGGCATACGATAGTCCGGTGTTTGTGATAAAAATATCAACAGGTCGATTTCGTGGGGGTTGATCTGATTATCGGCTATTAATTTTTCCGCCGCAGCATAACAGAGGTCGGAGGCAGTTACTCCCGGCAGAGCAAATCGCCTCTCATATACCCCTATTTTTTCCACCACTTCTTTCACCTCTTCGGGAGGAAAATACATGGTATATTCATAATTTTTGATGGTGTTTGCGGGTACGGCCGCCGCAAGAGCGCTAATTCCTAAATTATCAAAGGTTAGTAAAGCCATATCAAATGAGAGATTTTAACAAAGGTTAAGCGGGCAAAATGTTTAGCATACAAACCCCATTAGACCTACGCACCAGATTTTTTGATGAATGAAAGAATATCTCCGATAGTCTGAAGTTTACGAAATTCGTTACCGTCAATTACCACACCGTATTCTTCATCAATCATTGCAATCAATGAGAGATAAGCAAGTGAGTCCCATTCTGGCAGTTCGCGGAAAATGGTGTCAAGATTAAGGTTAGAAGCGTCTTCGATTTCAAGAGCTTCAGCAAATGATTTAATGAATTTTTCTTCCATGGTTCAATTTTTATAAGTTAAATTATTCATCTAAATTAGGTAATTTCTTAGCAGGTATTCCAAAATAAGTACAATTATCTTTTGTATTTCTCAATATGTAGCTTCCTGCACCAATCCGGGTTTTATTACCTATTTTGATACCCTGTAGAATTACTGCCCCAATTCCAAAAAAATTCGTATTACCAATTACCACCTCACCAGAAACCCGGGTTAATGGCATGAATACATTAAAATCTCCCACTTTCACATCATGTGCTAGTGCTGACAAGCTATTAAACTGATTGAAATTTCCAATGGATACATCACAAGAAAAGGTACAGCCCCTAACAATGACATTACCTATTCCTATCTTCAATGATTTTACGTCAGCGAAAAAAGAATCAGGATGGATAATATTAGGAAAGGTTATATTTGGATTTTTTATTTTATTAACCAACAAGAACAAAGTTTCAGGAGAACCAATGGCAAAAGCAAGCGCAAGAGGAGTTGGCCATTGATTCAACACGTCGCCCCCGCCAAGGACCTTCCCGAAATGAGAGATAGATGTGCCTGCTGGTATTCCATCATCAAAAAAGCCTACAAAATTCCATGTAGGTTTTAGCTCATTAATTCTGTTCAAAATGCAGGCAACTTCTTTGCCGAAACCACCTGCGCCATAAATGGCAATTTCTTTCATTTAATAATATTTCTTATTAACATAAATGCCTCAGCACGCTCTGCGCCGACAGTGCTACCTCTAAATTTAGCTAATGCTTCAAGCGACTCAATTGAACGGGAATTAGGAAAATTTCTAAGCTGAGATTTGTAAAATTTCATGGCCATTAATTTAGCATTAAACGATTCCAAATCAAGAATCTCATAGACAGTAGGCATAAAATGTTCACTTACAAAAGGGAAAGCCCATTCAGTCTCAGATAGTGTTTCATAAGCATAAATGGTTCTCACAGTGTAATTGCCAACTGGGCGTGATGCAACCATTGCAGCATCAAATATAACTTTATGATCATTATGAATATCACCTCTAAAGGGAATATAAATCGTATCTGCTTCAACTAATTTTATGATTTTAGAGATTGCATCGGCCACTTTATAAATAGGAAACTGATCTAAAGCCGGAGCTGGGAAGTCTTCAAAGAATACCTCTTTAACCCCCATGAAGCGGCTGGCAGCCTGGGCTTCACTCCTGACATTCAAAAGCTTTTCCTTTGTATATTTTATTGGATCAGTTTTTGAGGCATTGGTTAATATCGCTACAAATACATCGGCACCATTTTTCACATGCTTATGAATAGTGCCACCGCATCCCAAAACTTCATCATCTGGATGTGGTGCTAATACTAATACCTTATTTTTTATTTTTGTCATTATTCCAAACAAATTTGTTAATTACCTCATCTTGTTGATTTTGGTATAGAGTACCAAATTTATCTCCAATTTTGAAATTATAGGTGTCTATCTCATATTCTAATTCATCTATCCACAATGATGAATTTTCCCCACATTGCACTAAATATGAATCTTTTTCAATTAGCAATATTCTACCGATAACACCTTTGTAGGGATGTGTGTGATTTATATGGCTCTTCCAAATTCTTACAACTTTATGATTCAAAAAGGTAAATGCACCAGGATGCGGCCTTGTTGATGCTTTAATTAACCTATCAATTTCTTTTGCACTTTTACTCCAATCTATCAGTGAATCACATGGTTCACGTTTACCATAATAGGTGGCTTTTGATTCATCTTGATAATGAGGATTAAATCTACCGGACTTTAACTCAGGTAACCATCGATCTAATGCATTAATAATGGCTTGCCTTAATTTTATAACAAATTTTTCTGCATCATCATCGCCTGACAATTCAAAAACTTCTTGAACAAAAATGGGACCGTCATCGACACCTTCACTCATCAAGAAAAAAGTTGCAGCACCATTTTGGCCTTCTAATATCGTCCATGCAACAGGGGCTCTACCTCTACATTGTGGTAGAATGGTTGGATGAAATCCAATGCAGCCCTTTTCAGGCAATGAAAGCCATTGCTGACTCAAAAGTTGAGAAAATCCAACTGCAAATATAACATCAGGCTTTTTTGCTTTTGCCCAGGTAATATGTTCAATTTTGTTAATATTTTGAAAACCCTGATATTCAATATTTAATTTCTCACATAAACTACTTAAATCCACTAATCCTGAGACTCGCTTTTTGTTGATAGGTTGATGGCCCAACACACCAACAATATTGAAGCCATGTTTATACAGCATTTCAATTGTTAATGCTGTAGTCCCGACTGCGCCAATCACTATAACCCTCATTTCTTTTCTCCAAATAAAACTACATAAATTGTCATCAATAATATTTTTAAATCCAGATAAATGCTTTGATTTTCGACATAATATCTATCTAATTCCCATCGCTTTGGCCATGTATTATAAATATTTCCGTTTACCTGAGCCCATCCTGTTAATCCAGGTCGAACCTTAAGCCGATAAAATGCATTTTCATCAAATTTTTCTATTAGAGTTGGTAAACAGGGTCGTGGGC
>LUYY01000022.1 GCA_001603415.1 Bacteroidales bacterium Bact_07
AATCAAAAAATAATGAGTGGCGGTTAGCCTTCAATCATCTCAAAAAATTCATCCTCGCTAATAATTTTTATTCCCAGCTTGGTAGCCTTTTCAAGTTTGGCTGGCCCCATATTTTCACCAGCCACAAGCAATGAAGTTGATGCAGAGATTGAACTCACATTTTTACCCCCATGGCGTGCTATTAACTCTTTAAGTTCGTCGCGCGAAATGCGGGCAAAGGTACCCGAAATTACAATGGACAAACCTTTGAGTTTATCGGAAATCACAATGTTTTCATCAGATTTTATGGCCATTTGCACACCTGCAGCCTTAAGTTTGTCTATAAGCAAGCGGTTTCGCTCATCGCTGAAGAAATCAACAATACTTAATGCAATACGTTCGCCAATATCTTCAACTTCAATAAGCTGCTCAACCTTAGCGGAAGCCAAAGCATCGATGCTACCAAAGTGCTGGGCTAACTTTTTAGCGGTGGTTTCGCCCACGTAACGAATACCTATTCCATAAAGAACGCGTGGAAAAGGCACCAACTTTGACTTTTCAATACTTTTAATGGCATTGTCGGCCGATTTATCGGCAAAACGCTCCAATGCTAAGAGCTGTTCGCGTGTTAAAGAATACAAATCGGCTGCATCGCGAATTAGATTCTTATCGTAAAGTAGTGCAACGGTTTCCTCGCCTAAACCATCGATATTGAGAGCCTTTCGGCTTATAAAGTGTTCAATTCTACCCTTGATTTGCGGTGGACAGCCATACTGGTTTGGGCAGAAATGGCGAGCCTCACCTTCGGGCCTAACCAATGGTGTTCCGCACTCAGGGCATAAAGTAGGAAAATCGATAGGTTTGCTGAAAAGTGACCGTTTCGACTGTTCAACCCCAACAATTTTTGGTATTATCTCACCTCCCTTCTCAACAAAAACCCAATCGCCAATTCTAATGTCGAGAAGCTGAATTTGGTCGGCATTGTGCAGCGAAGCACGTTTAACGGTAGTTCCAGCCAACTTTACAGGTTTAAGATTGGCAACAGGCGTAACCGCTCCAGTACGCCCCACCTGAAAATCGACCGAAAGCAACTCGGTTGAAACCCTTTCGGGTTTATATTTGAATGCCACAGCCCACCTTGGGGTTTTGGCTGTAAGACCCAGTAGATTCTGCTGACGGTAACTGTTGACCTTAATAACAACACCATCGGTATCAAAGGGCAATTTTTTGCGAGCCTTATCCCAATGTTCAATAAACTGTTGAACCTGAGCCATATTAGAGCATAGTGTCATATGCTCCGAAACCTTAAAGCCCCATTCCTTGGCTTTAAGCAAATTATCGTAATGGTTATCGGCAGGTAAATTATCGCCCAAAAGGTAGTAAAGAGTGCAATCGAGCTTACGGCGTGCCACCTCGGCTGAATTCAGCAATTTCAGGGTTCCGGCTGCAGCATTGCGCGGGTTGGCAAAAGGTGTTTCACCAATTTCCTCACGTTCACGGTTCAATTCGTCAAAAACGCTGCGGGGCATAAATATTTCACCCCGAATTTCAAACTCTTCGGGGAAATCGGTTCCATGAAGCTCAAGTGGGATGGTTCTGATGGTTCGAACATTGTTGGTTACAACGTCGCCCTGGGTTCCGTCGCCGCGGGTAACAGCCTGCACCAATTTACCATTCCTATATGTAAGGCCTATGGCAACGCCATCGAACTTAAGCTCACAAACATACTCAAAGGGCTCAGAGAATGCCTTACGTATCCTATTATCAAAATCGGTTAGCTCAGCATAGGAGTATGCGTTTGCCAACGAAAGCATTGGATATTTGTGCCTTACCTGAACAAACTCCTGTGAAATATCGCTACCCACCCTACGCGACGGAGAGTTGGGGTCATCGTATTCCAGGAATTGTTTCTCCAACTCAATGAGCTCCCGAAGCAACTGATCGTAATCGTAATCGCTAATCTCGGGCTGTGCCTTAACGTAGTATAGATAATTATGCCTATTCAGCTCATTTCGCAGGAATCTGATTCGTTCCAACGCCTTTTGACTATCCATCTTTAAATAGTTTATGAATTCAAATTTAACCTGAAAATTGATTGAATGAATTAGGACAATATCTGAGTTATTAACAAAATTGATTTATGCAATAAAAACATAGTGCAAGCCATCCTTTATCCTTTATCCTTTATCCTTGTCAATATCCGTTTGCAATTGATTAACTAAATATCGTATTTTTATAGGAATGCAATGTATGGTTTATGGACGATAAAGATTTGAAATTCAAGGCTTTTGAAGGAGCAAAAGCGTTATTATTTAAAAGTTTGCACGACCTACAACCTACTAGTAAGGCCGAACACGTGGTTGAGGCATTGGATCTGGTTAAATCAATATATGAAAAACATGGCGAATGGAACGATTCAAATGCTACGCATCTTGTTAATGTTGCTCAAATCTGCTTGAACGAAATAGGACTTGGTGCGACCAGCGCCACGGCTGCTTTACTACACGAAACCATTGAACGCAAATGGTTAACACCAGTAGAGATTGAGAAACGTTTTGGACAAGCAGTTGCATCTATATTGATGAACTTTACCCAAATATCGGGACTAGACCCCAAAGACCCAAAAACACAGGCTGAGCTATTCAGGCAAATGCTAATCAGTCTTTCGTCCGATGCCCGTGTTATACTAATCAAACTGGCCGATAGACTCGACACCATGCGAAGCCTAAGCAAGGTTCAAGCCGAATTAAGGATAAAGCGCGCCTGGGAAACATTCCACCTTTATGCACCTCTTGCACATCGCCTTGGACTATACAGGCTTAAGTCAGAGATGGAAGACTTAGCCATGAAGTATATCTACCCCAAGGAATACAAGTATATCATAAAGAGGTTGCAGGAAACCACAGCCAGCCGTAATCGATTCCTGCAAAACTTTATGTCACCTATTGAGGAAGAACTCCGTAAGCGAGGATTTTTGTTTACCATTAAAGGAAGGACTAAATCGGTTTACTCCATATTCAGGAAAATGCAAAATCAGGAAGTAGATTTTGACGAGGTTCACGACATTTTTGCTATCAGAATAATACTTGATTCCAAGCCCGAAAACGAAAAATCCGACTGCTGGCAGGTTTACTCCATTATTACCGATAAGTACACACCCAACACTGAACGTCTGCGCGATTGGATTTCCGTTCCTAAAAGCAACGGTTACGAAAGCCTTCACACCACTGTGCTTGGCCCCGAAAATAAGTGGATTGAGGTTCAAATTCGCTCTGTTAGAATGGATGAGATAGCCGAAAAGGGCCTTGCAGCACACTGGAAATACAAAGGGATAAGACAGGAACAAGGTATTGATGAATGGGTTGCCCGCGTAAGGGAAATGCTGGAGTCGCCCGATACCTCGCCCGAGGACAAGGTTGAGCAATTCCAGATGAACCTTACCAGCAGCGATATATATGTTTTTACCCCTAAGGGTGATATTCGTAAGCTACCCGCAAAATCGACCGTTCTTGACTTTGCCTTCGACATCCATACCGAAGTGGGTTCCCAATGCGTTGGTGCCATTGTAAATGGCAAAAACACCACCATTAAACAGGAATTACAGAACGGCGATGTGGTAGAAATACTTACATCCAAAAAGCAAAAGCCCAAAAAGGATTGGCTGTCGTTTGTTATCACATCCAAGGCCAAAAGCAGAATAAAGCAACAATTACGTGATATTGAAAATCGTGAAATTCAGGAGGGAAGGGAATTACTCCTGCGAAGGCTCAAGAATTGGAAAATTGATGATGTTGAAGAGGCCTTACGCAAAGTAAATAAACATCTTAAGCTGAAGAAACCAACGGATATATTTATACTCATTGCCCAGGGTAAAGTTGACCTTTCAGCAATTAAAACACTACTAACCGCCGAAGAAGAAAAACCTGCAGTTGGCGAAACTATCCCAAAGCCCGAAACCGAAAAACCGGAAACGAAGGAAAGTTCCGACTACCTTGTAATTGACGAAAAACTGGTTAATATTGATTATAAGCTTGCCAAATGCTGTAACCCAATATTTGGTGACGATATTTTTGGCTTTGTTACCGTTAACGAGGGAATAAAAATACACCGAACCACGTGCCCCAATGCTGGACAACTAAATCAGCGTTGGCCCTACCGTGTAGTAAATGCTCGGTGGAAAGGTTCTTCAAAATCGGGTGCATTCCAAACCACTGTTAAAGTAACCGGGGTTGATGAGATTGGTATTTTGAATCGAATTTCTGAAGTAATAAGTAAAGATTTGAGAGTTAACATGCGTAACCTGAACGTTAGCTCACGCGACGGGCTTTTTGAAGCCCAAATTCAGCTCTACGTTGAGGATACCAAGCATCTTGAAATGCTGCTCTACCGCCTGAGCCGAGTGCAAGGAGTGAATAAGGCAATTAGGATGAAATGATTTGCATAAACCAGTAACTAAAAAAGTACCACAGAGTTACACAGAGTACAACAGTGTTACACGGTGTCAAACCCTTTGTATTCAGTATCAACCATCAACAAACTACAATCAACTTATCCTTTAACCTTTATCCTTTATCCTTTATCCTTTTTTCACCCTTCCCCTAAACTTTTTTTAACCTTATCCACTAACTATTTTCGTATTTTTGCATTATATTGGTGGCAGGTAATTTTAAGGGTTATGAGAAAGATTTTTTTAACAGCAGCAATAGCAATATTTGCAATTTCTTTGCATGCACAGCTTGTTCAGGATTTATACAGAATTTACGAACCGGTTTATAGAAGTTCTAGGACCGACTCAGCTGCTGTGTTTACCCCATTTGGTATAGTTAAGCCCGGAATAAATTACGGTTTAAGCATGGGAACAGGCTATTCCTTTTTGGGCAACGGGATTGGTATGTCCGGGAGCTATATAGCCCCAAGTGTAACCTACTCAAATAACCGCTTGCAGGTGATTGCCGGCGTTACGCTTTCGCGCACAAATATGCATGGGTTAAAACCAGATGGTGCCAATTTTGCTCAACCGTATAGCGGTGCAAATCCATACCAGGCATGGGCATATACCCAATACCAATTTTCGAACCGTTTTAGTGTTTTCGCCATGGGGTCGGTTTCGCAAAACCAATCATTCTTTTCGCCATACCAGAACTATATGGGCACATACAATAGTCAACAATTTGGTGTAGGTTTTAACTACCGCTTAGGTCCAAAAACTACTATTGGCGCCAGTTTGAACTTTGTAAACCGAAATCCAAATAATCTTTTCTACAATCCCTATTCACCTTTTAGTTGGTAATGTGTATTAGCTTGCTAATGAATATCAACAAGAAAGGCTGCCCTACAAGCAGCCTTTTTTGTTTTGATAATGCTATCTAGTCGACCCTTATTAACACAATAAACGATTGATTGTTAATAACTTAATAGGATTTTTTTGTTAAAAATTCTGCAAGATTTTGTACATTAGAGGCATAACCTTGCAATTTTTTTTAAAATGGCACCAAAGGAAAAAGATCAAAAACAGGGAAGTTTATTTTTCTCATTAAGGGATACCTTAAATCCTAAACATCCCCTTTATGTATTAGTTAATCAAATTCAATGGGATATTTTTGAAAATGCTTTTAAAGGTTTGTATTGCCCGGATAATGGTCGTCCAGCTAAGCCCATACGGTTAATGGTAGGGTTGTTGATGTTAAAGCATATCCGTAACCTGTCGGACGAGTCGGTAATCGAACAATGGAGCGAAAATATTTATTTTCAATACTTTACAGGGGAAACTTCTTTTGCGCCGGGAGTTCCCTGCGAGCCTTCGGAGCTGGTACACTTTAGAAAAAGGATAGGCGAAAGCGGAGTAGAGCTGATTTTGAAAGAGAGTATTCGGGTCAACGGCAAAGATGCCTTAGACCCCCATGTAAATGTAGACACCACCGTACAGGAAAAAAATATCACTTACCCCACCGATGCGAAGCTGCACAAAAAAATTATACAAAAATGTAAAGCCATCGCCCAAAAAGAAGGTATTGAATTACGACAAAGCTATAGCCGAACATTAAAGAAATTGTCTCAGCAGCAACGATTTAGGAATCATCCGAAGAATAAAACCAAAGCTTTAAAGGCCGATAGAAAAATGAAAACGATAGCCGGACGTTTAGTTCGAGAATTGGAACGAAAGCTAACCCCCCAGAGCAAGTATCAGAAGGATTTGGAGTTATTTTTTCAAGTTTTAATGCAGCAAAAAGACAGTAAAAAGAAGATTTATTCGTTTCACGAGCCAGCGGTGGTTTGTATTTCAAAAGGTAAGGAGCACAAGAAGTATGAGTTTGGCAACAAAGTATCGATAGCAAAGACAGATAGTGGGGTCATTGTTGGGGCATTGAGTTTCAGAGACCAGTACGATGGCCACACCTTAGCACCAACTCTTCAGCAGGTAAAGCGATTAGTGGGTCAAATGCCTAAGCGAGCAAAGGTCGACAGGGGGTACAGGGGCAATAAACAGATAGGAGAGACCGAAATATTAATCCCTTCAAATTACAGAATATCAATGAGTTATTATCAACGTAAGAAATTAAGTGATAGTCATAAGAAACGAGCTGGTATAGAGCCCGTTATCGGCCATTTAAAGGCTGATCATCGGCTCAGCCGTAACTTTTACAAAGGGATCGTAGGCGATAACATCAATATCATGTTGGCTGCAGCAGCATTCAACTTCAAAAGGATGATGAATAAGTGGAAGAAAAAATTTTTTCACTTTTTTCAGACGCTATTTTTCCAATTTCAGATGCAATTTTTTCATTTTCTTTTCTACCCTCTCTTTTCAAAAAAATTAAAAATGACTTTTTAAGGGTCGACTAAATAAAAACTGGATTACAACTTATTGGTAAAAGATAGGAGCATTTATTTATGTCACATAGATTATGCGACATGCAAAGAAACATGTATGGTGTTTGGTATTATATCAATTTAAGCCCCTGTTATACACTCGAAGGAACTGGTGTACTTACTAAACTTTGTTGAGTCTGTTTATTTACTACTACCTTCTAGTTTTTTTAAAATCAAATACCAAGTAAATCTGGTGTGTAAACATGTTCATGCACAACGACAGGAATAAACGGTTAACCGGAATCTAAATCGGTTTAGCAAGCAATTTAGCTCTACTTTTGCCGAATAATACCCAGTACGCCCAACAGACCACCATTGTCGGCAATTATGGGGTATAGGCTGATTGTGCCTTTTATCTCCTTGCCATCGGCAAAAGCGAGTGCAATCTTACGGTCAATTACCGGGCTTTTCTTTCGGGAAACATCCTCGGTCAAGTCCCAGAGCTTCCGAGCTGAGTCCTCGGGCATTAGTTCAAATTCGCTTAACCCTATGGCCTCGTCAGGGGATGCAAGACCAAGATGCTCGACCATGGTTTGGCTTACCCGACGGAATCTTCCGTCGGCATCCTTCTGGAAAATTAAATCGCTTGAGTTGAGTAACAGGCTTTCGAGAATGGTTTTATCCTCACGGAGCTGAGCCTGAATGGTTTCCTGTTCATGCCGTTTGCGTTCCATCTCCTCTTGGGTAGCGTGTAGCTCTTCCATGTTCTGCCGCATCTCTTCTTCCTGAGCACGCATCTCCTCGGCCTGCTGCTGGGTTTGAGATAAAAGTTGAGCTGTGCGCATGTTTATCTTAACGCTTGCCAGGGTTGCAGCAATGCTTGCAGCAAGTTTTTCAATGAACTCAACTTGGTACTTCTGGTATGGAGTGAATGTGGCCAGCTCAATAACGCCCTGAACAACATCGTTGGCAATAAGCGGTACAATGAGAATGCAACGCGGGTTTTCCTCGCCAAGACCCGAAGTGATTTTTATGTAATCGCGTGGAACATCAACCATGAAAATTGTTTTCTTTTCAACATAGCATCGTCCCACTAACCCCTCGTTGGGCAGAACCGTTTTCTCCATCAGCTTGCGGCGGTTATACGCATAGCATGCGGTCATTTCAAGCACCGGATTATTGGGATCGTTCTCGTTTACTATAAACACCCCACCCTGAATTGACCCAGTATAGCTAACCAAATTTTTGATGATTAGGTACGACAGCTCATTGACATTGTCGTTGTGTTGGCGAAGCACCTCGCCAAACAGAGCCATACCCTCGGTTGCCCATATCTGCTGTTTTTCCTCCTCCTTGCGTTTTTCCTCCTGTTCGCGAGCTCTTATTAAACTTCGCTGCATCTCGGTAAGGGCTTTGCCCAACTTATCCTTATCGCTCAGCAGCTTGAACTGGGTATCGAGCTTGCCCTCACCTATTTCACGCGCAAACTTTTCGGTATGGTTAAGCCCATCAATAAGCTTATTGGCCGATTTGGACATCTCCTCCAGCTCATCACCCGTATGCAGGTAAATCTTTTTGTTTACATCGATATCGCCTTCGGCAATGCTGTTTAGCAATTCTGTGGTACGCTTGATAGGTTTTGAAATACGAGCCGATATGAACCAAATGGCAAATGCCTGAAGAATTATTCCAATAATGAAAACAAATATTGTTGAAAGCACTGACCGACGAGCATCCCTTACTATCTCTGACATAGGAATCGAAAGGATTAGTCCCCATGAATTGGGCGATTCCCCGGGTTGTATGGCGGTCAATATGTTCAAGTACTCCTTTCCGTAAGTATCGGAAAAAAATGCGAAGTTTTGCTTATCCTTCACCTTTTGAGTAAGCGAGAATTTGGCCTCAAGCTGGGGGTAAACATTTGCAACATAATCCTTGGCATTTTGGGGATTTGAATCGGCAATTATTCGACCATCACCAGCTATAAGGCTGACATTTGTGCCAGGATACGGTTTAATCTTTTCAATATCGGACTGGAATTTCTCGAGTGAGATGTCAACTCCGCCTAATCCGGCAAACCTACCTCCTACCCGAACAGGTACACTGAGGCTTGTTGCCAAAACCTCCTTACCACCATACTCAAAGGTGTATGGATCGAGTAGCATTTCACAGTTGCAGGTTTTTGATGCATAGTAATTACTCGTTACAATATCACCTGTAACGTTTTTATGCTCAATATCAATAGATACCTGGCCGTTGCTCAGGTAAGCAGTAACTGACCGTCGACCATAATCCTTAGTATAGCCAGGTCTAAATGCAGAATATTCAATGGAATACCAAATTGTTAGGTAGCGAGAATTATTTAAAACTTGATTTTTTAAAACATTGAAAAAAATTGAATCGAGGGTAATGGTGTCGAATTTGGGGTAGATATATAGGGCATGGGCTAAAGCGCGAGAGAAACCCATATCCATATCGAGCTCTGACTTCAAACGGAAAGCCGACTTTTGGGCTTCGGCCTGTGCAATTTTAATGGCGTTATCGCGTGCTATGCTATTAACCCTGATGCTAATAAACAGGCCAATAACTAGCATAATTGCTGCAGTGGTAGTTAAGACCCAAAGCAAAAGCTTGGCCCCAATCCGCATTTGTATTTTGCCAGAATTAAAGTTGATTTTCCCTATTCTCATTTGCCCAATTTTTTAAGTGTTATATACAGGATATGGTAAAAGTAAAGCAAATGTTTGCAATGGTTAAAAATACGAAAATGTTTTAGCACTAAACAAACTTTTTAAAATTTCGAGCTAGTTCAACCATAAAAAATAATCCATCGATTATTTTTTGTAAATTGCTGCGGATGGAATTGCTCAAGGCCATGAAAATATCAAATATCAAAGGAATTATTCTATTTTTAACGCTTTCAGCTATTGTATCATCAGCATATTCACAGAACATCGATAGTTTGCTGAAACGATCGGAGTTTTACCGTACTGTAAATCCCGATTCAGCGGTAAGTCTTGCCCGACAGGCATTGGCAAAGGTTGATGCCAATAATCCCGACATTGCTGCACGAGTTCACTTTAGCTTGGGCTACGCTTACTACAACCGCAACGATTTTGAGTTAGCCCTTGAGCATTTCAGCAAATCGCTTAAGCTGGCAGAGCAATCGGACAACCTTCAACTACAGGCCTCGCTCCATAACCGCATTGGTAACGTTTATCAACTTAAAAGTTACTTTGCCCAAGCGATTGATGAGTATAAAAAGGCTTTAGATTTTAACTACAAAACAGGTAGTAAAGTTGAAATTGCACGCACACTGGTTAACATAGGAACTGTTTTTGCCATTACCGGGAATTTTTCCGCTGCATTACAGTATATGCTCGATGCCCTTGAAATATTTGAACAGTCGGGCGAAACCGAAGGTATGGCCTGGACATCGTTAAGCATATCGCGCTTATTTAGCCGCTTAGAGATCAACGAAAGGGCCTTGCAATATGCCGAGAATGCTTTAAACCACTACCGCAGGCTTAATAATCAAACCGGGATTACTTTGGCGCAAACCGAGCTGGCCAATATATACTACCATACCGGCATGCACGACAAAGCCCTTGATTTGCTGGGTAAGGTTATCGATGAGAATTCACGCAACCGAAACATACATGCACAAGCAGCCAATTACCTGCTAATGGGTATTATCTACTTTGATAAAAGGCAGTTCGATAAGTCGGAATACTACCTTAACCTTTCTCTATCGCTTAAGCAGCAGGTGAATGATAGTATCGATATGGCAAAACTAAATCGATACATAGGAGAACTTGAACTCCAAAAAGGGAACTTCACCAAAGGGATTGGATTACTGAATAAGGCACTGTCAGATGCCCAAAGGCAAAAGATTACTACAGATCTACGAGATATCTACTTTAGCCTCTCAAATGCCGAAAGGCAAAAAGGGAATTACCGGAAAGCATACGAATACTTTTCAAACTATTCGGCACTCAAGGATAGTGTAAATGCAAGCCAAATAGCCAAGTTAGAGATGCAGTACGATTTTGAAAAACGGGAGCGTGAACAGGAACTTATTACCCGCCAACGCGAAGCCATGCAACAAGCCAGGCTTGAGCGTCAGCGAATGGCTACACTGCTAATATCCATTGCTTTAGTACTGAGCCTTGCTCTGGCCGCAGTGGTATTCAGATTTTACCGCGAAAAAAAGAAAACCAACCAAATTCTGGTGCAGCAGAATACCGAAATACTTAGGCAGAAAAACGAAATCGAAAACCAAAAACAGGAAATTGAAGCCCAACGCGATTTGGCTGAGCGGCAGCGCGACCAGATAGCTGAGCAACAAAAACAGATAACCGATAGCATTAAGTACGCCAGCCGAATACAGGCGGCCGTTTTGCCCGGTAATCAGCAGATATCATCGCTACTTAGCGATCACTTTATTTATTACCAACCCAAGAATATTGTTAGTGGCGACTTTTTCTGGGTCACCCAACTAACCGATGGTCGCATCGCTATAGCTGCAGCCGATTGCACAGGGCATGGCGTTCCTGGCGCTTTCATGAGCATGCTGGGCATTACCCTGCTAAAGGAACTCACGGCTACCCAGCACTTTGAGAGCGCTGCCGATATTCTTTTCAGGTTACGCCAGCTGGTTATTGCCTCGCTCAATCAATCCGATATGGATAGCGACTCGCACGATGGCATGGATATGGGAATGCTCATCGTTGACCGCAAAAAGATGGAAGCCCAGTATGCCGGTGCATACTTCCCTCTACTACTTATTAGAGGATCAGGCTTACAGGCTCCACCTCAACATTCCAATCCTATTACCGATAACGGTAATACCCTTTACGAAATTAAAGGCGATAAGATGCCAATTGGGCACCATATTATCGAGGAACGGCCGTTTACTAACCATTCGTTTAGCATCTTTGAAAACGACTTGTTCTACCTGCTCTCCGATGGGTACTCCGATCAGTTCGGTGGCCCTAAAAACAACAAGTTCATGATGGTAAACCTGAAAAAGCTTTTGCTCGATATTCACCATCTTCCTTTAAATACTCAGGAAAACATTCTGAGAGAGAAATTCGAAGAATTTAAAGGAAACGAAAAACAGGTTGATGATATTTTGATAATGGGATTTAGGGTGTAAAAGCCCAACAATTGGATGTTTTTTATTCAGGGCTCTCGTCGGTATGTTCTCTTTGCTTATCTTCCTGCATTTCCCTTTCGGCTTCGTCGATACCCTGCATTGAAGCCTGTTGCTCGGCTTCTTTTTTCGATTGGCCTAATCCACGGCCAATCTCCCTGCCATTCCACATCAACACCGCTTCAAATTGGGGCTTTTGCCTATCGTCGCCGTAGTCGTGAGTGTCAAAAACAACTTTTATATGTAATTTTTGGGCAATCTCCAGCAACCTACTTTTGTAATCGTGCTCAACGCTTTGCAGTTCCTCAAGATCGATATGGCGGCGTAAGAAGTTATTAACCACCACATCGCTGGTAAACTTAAAGCCCTTATCGATAAACATGGCACCCACTATGGCCTCTAGGGCATTGCCGTAGATATACTTATGATGGTTAAGAGCACCGTTATTAACCTTAACTAGTTCAGGTAGCCCAATGCTAATGGCCAGCTGGTTCATGTTATTGCGGCTAACAATCTTTGCCCGCATCTTTGTCAGAAATCCCTCGTCGCTATTTGGAAATTCGGCAAAAAGGTAATCGGCCACAATGGCATCGAGTATGGCATCGCCCAGGTACTCTAATCGCTCATTATCGACCTTTTGGCCTGGTGATATGATAAGAGAAGCTGACCTGTGAACCAGCGCCAACTTGTAAACATCAAGATTATCGGGGGTAAACCCCAAAATATTTTTCAGATGTTGATAAAATTCTTTATCGGCGGCTGTTAAGCGTAACCGACGTATAGGTTTACTTAAGAATTTTAGCACGTTGGGATTCTACATCTTTTTAACGATGATCGATGCGTTATGCCCACCAAAACCAAAGGTGTTGCTTAAGGCGGCTCGAACAGTTCGCTTTTGAGCAACGTTTGGTGTAAGGTTAAGCCTGCTGTCGATTTCAGGATCAACCTGTTTTAGGTTGATGGTAGGTGGAACCACATCTTTATAAACAGCCATAACTGCAGCAAGGGCCTCAATAGCTCCGGCAGCACCCAGCAGGTGACCAGTCATTGATTTGGTGGAGCTGATATTTAACTTGTAGGCATGCTCACCAAAAACCTGCAAAATAGCTTTGGTTTCAGAGATATCACCAAGTGGGGTCGATGTACCGTGTACATTGATATAATCAATATCCTCGGGTTTCATGCCGGCATCGCGTAAAGCGTTTTCCATAACCTTACGAGCGCCAAGACCTTCGGGGTGGGGTGCTGTCAGATGGTAGGCATCGGCCGACATACCGCCGCCTGCCAGCTCACAGTAAATTTTAGCCCCACGGGCTTTAGCGTGCTCATACTCTTCCAGAATAAGGCAGCCTGCTCCTTCGCCCATTACAAAACCATCACGAGTGGCATCAAATGGACGCGATGCGCTTTTGTACTCCTCGTTATTTGTTGATAACGCTTGGAGTGCGTTAAAACCTGCTACACCAACCTCGTTAACCGATGCTTCGGAACCTCCGGTTATAACAACATTGGCTTTCCCGGTACGAATCAAATCGAGGGCACAAATAATGCCATTGGTTGAAGATGCGCAAGCCGATACGGTAGAGAAATTTGGTCCACGGAAACCGTACTTCATGGAGATATGCCCGGCTGCTATGTCAGCAATCATTCGGGGAATGAAAAAGGGGCTAAATCGGGGGGTTCCATCACCACCGAAATAGCCTCTCATTTCCTCGGTAAGGGTTTGTAAACCCCCAATACCCGACGCCCAAACTACACCGGCCATATCGAGGTCAGTAGCCTCAAGGTTAATGCCTGAATCCTTCATGGCTTCTTCAACTGCCACCAGCGCAAATTGTGTGTAAGGATCCAACTTTTTAACCTCTTTGCGGTCGAAGTAGTTATTTGGGTCAAAATTCTTTACCATGCAGGCAAATTTGGTTTTGAATTTCGACGTGTCGAAACTTGTGATAAGTTCACAACCACTAACTCCATTCTCAAGGTTTGTCCAGTATTCCTGAATGTTATTCCCAAGGGGGTTAATGGTTCCAATACCTGTTACAACAACACGTTTCATTTCCATAAAAGTGAATTTAAGTTTAAAACCAAAATTTGCCTTGCCGGTTAATAAGTTAATTACTTGCTGTGCTCTTCAATGTACTTGATAGCATCACCAACGGTGCCGATCTTTTCAGCTTCCTCATCGGGAATAGAAAGATTGAATTCCTTTTCGAATTCCATAATCAGCTCAACGGTGTCAAGTGAATCGGCACCAAGATCGTTGGTAAAACTAGCTTCAGGAGTTACTTCGTTCTCATCTACTCCAAGCTTGTCAACAATGATCGACTTAACTCTAGTTGCAATGTCTGACATAGTTTTAAAATTTAGTTAGTAAATTGAGTTTTCAAATCACAAAGAAAAACATATTTTCACCTGAAAACAAATCAGATGTCAAAAACGTGGCAAAAGTAATTTTTTTGTTCATATTTTTGACGCTTGTTAACAATTTTTTTTTGACAGTCGTTTAAATTCATTTCTTATATATTTGATTATGTGTAATATAGCAATTTTTGCTTCGGGTTCGGGTTCCAATGCGGAGAACATTGCCAAGTACTTTATGCAAAGCCCAAAGGTGAATATAGCCCTAATAGCCACCGAAAATCCCAATGCATACGTTCTGGAAAGAGCCAAGCGCTTACAGATACCCACATATCAATTTTCCATGGAAGACCTCAAGAAGGGGAGCGTATTGCTCAAGCTTATAGAGATGAAAATTGATTTTATTGTTCTTGCAGGCTTTCTGAAAATGGTTCCATCCGAAATGGTTCAGCACTTTAATAATCGTATTATCAATATTCATCCTGCTCTGTTGCCAAAATATGGTGGGAAAGGCATGTATGGCGACAGGGTTCATAAAGCAGTAATAGCTGCAGGGGAAAAAGAATCGGGGATAACCATTCACTATGTGAACGAACATTACGATGAAGGCGATGTAATTTTTCAGGCATCCTGCGAGGTTTTACCAACCGATACACCCGAAACCCTAGCGCAAAGGGTGCATAGGCTTGAATGGGAATACTACCCAAAAGTGATTGAACACCTGATACAGGGAAAATGTGGTTAGTTTTCAACGATTCGCTTCCCAAAATTCAGGTGTAAACCTATGGATATGGTAAAGGGAAGATTATCCCAATACCGCTTATCGTGTTCCCGGAGCGGAATTGATAGTCCAAAACATCCAACAAATCTTAACCGCTTATAACCAATTTTGCCTACAATTCCGGGTTCGTAGAACCAATTTTTCTGAGGACCAATATCAACCAGCGATAATCGACTTACCACGCTAAAGTCGAGCCAATCGTTACAAAAGCCCAAAGCGGGCTGAATAAACCATCGGTTATAGGCAATAGTCTGAGGGCCATCCCATGTAATACTTCGGAACTTTGCAGGTACCTGACCTACACCGCCCCCAGCATAAAACTCAAATATACCCATGTCGCTAAAACGTTCGGTATAGCCAATGGCTCCTTCAACATACTTCCTCTGCTCGGTAACCTCAACATCATTCTCCGTTTTTTTATTCTGTTGAAGTTGTCCGTTTACCATCAGTCCGATACTATTGGTAACTGCTACTGCTGTTTGGGCTTCAATACCTGCTGAGCCAGCCCAAATATTGAGTTGAGCATCGCCTTTGTTGCGAAGTAAAGGGCTATTGAAGGTATTTGGTATATACGCAATTTTACAAGCTTGAAGTATTAGGGCTAAAGCTACTAACCTTATTAAACCCGAAAGCATTTTTGGAAAAGCCATTACTTTAAACTTTGTGAACAAGTTAACCTATTGCTTGATGTTTGTCAATACCTTACCCTATAATTTTTACAATGAAGTAGTTCTAAAAATTTCTAGTTAAAAAATATCTTGATAAAAAGCCCATAAAATGAGGCTTTCAAAGTAAGTCGCTAATTTTTAGCAAAATTCCCTTAAAAAAATTTTGCGAATAGAGTTGATTTTTTGAATTCTTAACTTATATTCGCAAGTGATAAGCCTTTATCGTTCAGAGTAAAACAAAAGATATAGCGCCATGCCTTACCGCCGATTGCCAAACACCGATAGTGCACGTTTGCGTGCGCTAAAAGCTGCCTATAAAATGGGCAAAAATACTCATCCGCAGGATTTGGCCTTTTCGCAGGCAACATTCTCAAAGGTTGAACTCTTCATTAACTCATTTGAGAAGGCTATAGCACACTACAAAGCGGCATACGATACTCAGGTTGAACGCAGCAAGGATTACCAGCAACTGGTAAAAAAAGCCCGGCTTTACCTATCGCACTTTATCCAAGTAGTTAATATGGCCATTGCCCGGGGTGAACTTCAGCCTACAGTTCGCGAACTCTATGGCATGGATATAGATGAATCGAAGATACCCTCACTCAACACCGAAAAGGACTTAATTGAATGGGGTAAAAAGATAATTGAAGGTGAAATGGCGCGCACCCGCAGGGGAATGTCACCAATTACCAACCCCACCATTGCTGTTGTTAAGGTGCGCTACGACCAGTTCCTTGAAGCCTATAACTACCAAAAAGTGCTCCAACACAATACCCAGCGAATGCTAAACGAACTCATCGAACTGCGAAAAAAAGCCGACGATATAATTCTCAGCATCTGGAACGAAGTGGAAGAGCACTACAAGGACCTTCCCGATGAGGAACGAAGGGAAAAGGCAAGTGCCTATGGTCTTGTTTACGTTTACCGAAAAAATGAACTCAAGGGGCTATCGTTGTTCGATAGCGCTATCCCTCGGCTGTTCTAATTGACGGTTTCGTTCAATCTCCCTCTTAAGCTTAACCACAAGCAGAATGGTTGCAATTAAACTTATAATACCCAGCAACCAAAGGTCGCTTAGTCCGCCAATATCCTCTATTCTTTCATCAACAGTCCCAGTCCCAATTAGCATATAACCGGTTGCTGCTATTGCATTGTTAAAGAAATGCGCAAAAATGGGAACCCAGATGCTACCTGTTACCTCAAGCAGGTATCCAAACGCTACCCCCAGCGCAAACCTTGGAATAAATCCTTGAAACTGCATATGAATGCCACTAAATACTGCTGCTGCAATTATTATACCAGTCCAGCGCGAACGCGTTAGCTCAACAAGCCTCCTTTGAAGAATCCCCCGGAAAATGAGCTCCTCCCCTATAGCAGGAAGAATAGCCACCATGAAAATATTAACCAGAAAAACCCAGAAACTATCGGTTATCAGAAATGCCTTTGTAAGAGCCTCTGCTTTCTTTTCAAGTTCAATCATCCAATCGCTCAAAGGTATAAGCTGATTTACCGATGCCAAAAGGTTTATGGCTGGAAGGGATATTAAAACAATCAACAGTGTTTTAAAAATAGTGTCGGTCTTAACCCTCTGAAAGCCTAAGTAATGCCATGGCTTTTTGGAGAAAAGAGATGCCGAAAGAATGGCTGGAACAATGAAAATGCCAGTGGTTTGAAGGATTTGCATTAACTTTAGGGCATTTAAATTGGTTAGGCTCTCACCTAGCGCTACCTGCACCCCCGATGCACCAAACAGTATCCCTAAAAGTAAAAATCCTATCAACGAAAAAATAAATGAGCTGAAAAGAATAATTGCTCCAAAAATCAACATCTTTCCTACACTTGATTTTGATTCTAAAATTCCATGTTCCATAAACTATAAATTTCTACAAAAGTAATTCATATCAGCTTTGAACAAAGCCTTTAACCGTATTCTTTTGATATTTTTGCATCGCAAAACCTAAAGAATGAAAATAGGGAATGTTGATTTAGGCGAAAAGCCGGTATTGTTGGCACCCATGGAGGATGTTACTGACCCATCGTTCCGCTTCATGTGCAAGCACTTTGGTGCCGATATGATGTATACCGAGTTCATTAATGCCGATGGTCTTATCCGCGATGCCGGAAGCAGCGTGGCAAAACTAAACATATTTGACTACGAACGCCCCATTGGAATACAACTTTACGGCCATATTATTGAGAGTATGGTTGAGGCAGCACGAATTGCCACTGAGGCAAACCCCGATGTAATAGACATTAACTTTGGATGCCCCGTTAAAAAGATAGCCAATCGCGGTGCAGGCTCAGGTATGATGCGCGATGTTCCCAAAATGGTTGAAATGACCCGCCGTATTGTTGAAGCCACCCATTTACCGGTTACGGTTAAAACTCGCCTGGGTTGGGACGACCAAAGTAAGAATATTGTAGAAATTGCCGAACGCCTGCAGGATGTTGGCATCAAAGCCATAACCATTCACGGTCGCACCCGTGCTCAACTTTACACCGGCAAAGCCGATTGGACACTTATTGGCGAGGTAAAAAACAATCCGCGTATGCATATTCCCGTTATAGGCAACGGCGATATTGATAGCCCAATTAAGGCCAAAGAAATGTTTACCCGTTACGGGGTTGACGGTATTATGATTGGACGCGCTACCTATGGACGTCCATGGATTTTTGCGGAAGTTAAGCACTACCTAAAAACCGGTGAGCTTATGCCCCCGTTAACCACCTCACAAAAGGTAGAAATTGCCCGTATGCACTTTGAGCGTTCAATTCAGGTGAAAGGGGCAAAAACCGGAATGCTTGAAATGCGTAGGCATTTTGGTTCATACTTTAAAGGACTACCCCACTTCAAGGATATCAGGCTAAAACTACTAACCACCCTTAATCCCGACGAGGTTTACTCGCTCCTAAACCTAATTGTTGAACGCTACGGCGATTATGTAGTAGATGATACCATTAATCCATCGCCTTGGGCGGAAAAACAGGATTAATGAGCCTCGAGCCAATTGCTTCCCGTGCCAATCTCAACCTCAAGCGGAACCCTAAGCTGCGCAGCACCTTCCATACAATTTTTTACAATGGCCTTAACCTCATCGAGTTCAGGGCGGTAAACATCGAACACAAGCTCGTCGTGAACCTGAATTATCATCTTCGACTTTAATTTACGGTTCTTAAACTCATCGTGTATCCTTATCATCGCCATTTTGATGATATCGGCGGCAGAACCCTGAATGGGTGCATTTATTGCGTTTCTCTCGGCAAGCCCACGAACTACCTGATTGTTTGAGTTGATATCGGGTAGATAGCGTTTGCGTCCAAAAATGGTTTCAACCCAACCCCTCTCGCGGGCTTGCGATACACATTTTTCCATGTACTCCTTCACTCCCTTGTAGGTTGTGAAGTAACCATCAATCAGCTCCTTAGCCTCGGTTCGGGAAATACCTAAACGTTGCGATAGGCCAAAAGCCGAAATACCGTAAATCATACCAAAGTTGGCTGTTTTGGCCTTACGGCGCTGTTCGCGACTTACCTGATCCAAGGGAATCTTAAATATTTTTGCTGCGGTAGCAGCATGGATATCCTGGCCATTCTCAAAGGCCTCGAGCATAACAGGGTCGCCGCTCATGTGGGCCATCAAGCGCAATTCTATCTGCGAGTAATCGGCCGATAGTAAAAGAAAATCGTCTTGCGACGGGATAAAGGCTTTTCGGATTTCTCGGCCATTCTCATCGCGTATGGGAATATTTTGAAGGTTAGGGTTGTTTGAGCTAAGCCTTCCGGTTGAGGCCACTGCCTGGTTGAACGAAGTGTGTATTTTGCCGGTTTTGGGGTTTACCAGCGTGGGTAGGGTATCAATATAGGTTGAAAGTAATTTTTTTATACCCCTGAATTCCAAAATCTTTGCAACAATGGGATGAGCGTTAATGTATTTCTGAAGTTCCTCCTCGTTGGTTGAATACTGCTTGGTTTTGGTAAGCTTGGCATCCGACGATATCTTGAGCTTTTCGAACAAAACCTCGCCCAGCTGTTTGGGCGATGAGATATTTAAATCGGGTATCCCGGCCATTTGGCGTATCTCGTTTTCGAGTTCCACCAACTGGGCCGAAAGAACTTCACCGTAGTCCTTCAAACTTCTTATGTCGATGGAAACACCATTGCGTTCCATGTAAGTTAGCACCTCAACTAGCGGTGCTTCAAGGGCAAAATACAGATTGGTTAAGCCCTGCGCCTCGAGCTTTGAGAACAGTACATGCTTAAGCTGCAAGGCTAAATCGGCATCCTCGCAGGCATATCGGGTAATAAGCGAGGAATCAACATTTCGCATACTACCCTGCTTGGAACCCTTTTTACCAATTAATTCCTCAATGCTGATAGGTTTATAGTTCAGGTAGATTTCCGACAGGTAGTCGAGGTTGTGCCGCGAGTCGGGCTCCAACAGGTAATGGGCAAGCATGGTATCGTAAAGATGTCCCTTAATGTCAATTCCATAATTGAGCAGTACCTGCATATCGAACTTAATGTTCTGCCCTACCTTGGCAATAGCCTCGTTGCCAAAAACATTGGCAAACTCCATTACCACAACCTGAGCTTCGGTTTGGTTCGATGGAACAGGAACCCACCATGCCCTCCGCAACGACGTTGAAAACGATAAGCCCACCAGTTCTGCCGATATTGGGTCAAGCCCCGTTGTTTCGGTATCAAATGCAAACTCACTACATTTTTCAAGTTCCTGAATCAAAACCTTTCGCTCCTCTGCGGTTTGCACCAGGTGGTAATCAACCTCAAAATCGTTGATAGTTTTGAGGTTGATAACAGGTTTGGTATTATCGGCAGGAGGCGTATCGAAGAGCGAACCCTGAACGTATTGGGGTTTTTCCTTTTGGGGTTCGGCCCCAAACTCCTTTAGGAGCGACCTAAACTCTAACTCCTCCAGAATGGGCATCAACTCATCAGTTTTAGGAGGCTGAACGGCAAGGTCCTTGTCAATATCAACCTTTAGGGGAATATCGGTAACAATACTAACCAGCTTACGGTTAAGCGGAATGATATCGCGGGCTGCTTCAAAGTTTTCCTTCTGGGCAGGGCTTAGCTTATCCAGATTTTGGAGCAAATTATCGATACTGCCAAACTGCGATATCAGCTTTGCAGCAGTCTTTTCGCCCACCTTGTTAACCCCCTTAATGTTATCGGACGTATCGCCCCAAAGGGCAAGAATATCGATAAACTGTTTGGGATTTTGAATGTCGTAATCCTTACAGAATTGGTCAGCGGTTACAATTTCCATTTCGCCTCCACTTCTGCCAGGCTTCGCAATAATAATATTCTTGCTCAGGAGTTGGCCATAATCCTTATCGGGGGTCATCATTATCACCTCAAACTCATTGGGATTGGCCTTAGTGGCAAGAGTGCCAATCACATCGTCGGCTTCAAAACCTTCCTTTTCGATTATTGGAATGTTAAGCGCATTAAGCAGATTTTTGATAATGGGAACCGAAGCCTTGATATCTTCGGGTGTTTCATCGCGCTGGGCCTTGTAATCGGGGTAAATATCGTTTCTGAATGTTTTGCCCGACACATCGAATGCCACTGCCACATGGGTTGGGTTAAACTTTTTGATGGCATCGAGTGTAGCCCTTATAAATCCGTAAACAGCCGATGTGTTTAGCCCTTTACTGTTGCGCATGGGGCGATTGATAAAGGCATAGTATGCCCTATAAATCAGGGCGTAAGCATCGAGTAGCAGTAGGCGTTTCTTCATGGTTATGGGCAATGGTTATTGGTTATCGGATGCATACCATTCGGCATACGATGTGGCGGTTTCGTTTAGTTTAAGGTGATGTAACTTAACGTTAGACGGTAGCTTTGACATGATTAGCCCGGCAAAGTAGTGAATCATGTTCTCACACGTGGGTTGAAAGGGCAAGGCCTCAATGCGATTAAAACCGGCTTCGGTAAGCTTTGTATGGGTTGGCGTGTTAGCCATAACAGCCACCGCGTGGTCGAATCGATCAACTATGAGCGGATTAACAATTCGCTTAAGATCGCCAAAGTCCATTACCATTCCCAATTTAGGATGTCCTGGAACGTCAATAGGCTCACCTATAACGGTAACTGTAAGGATATATGAATGTCCGTGCATATGACGGCATAGGCCATCGTAACCCTCAAGGGCGTGAGCCATTTCAAAGCGAAACTCTTTGGTTAATCGGATTTTTGGCATAGTGGTATGTTTCCAAGTTAAAAGTTCAAGGTTCAAAGTTCAAAGTTCAAGGTTCAAAGTTCAAGGTTCAAAGTTCAAGGTTCAAAGTTCAAGGTTCAAAGTTCAAAGTTCAAGGTTCAAGGTTCAAGGTTCAAGAACTTGATGCGCTTTATGTGGTTTAATGTTAAAAATATTTCATTTCCCTACGTTTACAATTCGTCGCCAATTACTCGGGTCATCACAAATACCCCACATACATCCTCGGAGTCGAAACTATGTCCAACAATCTTTTTTTCATGGGTGTATGTGCCTTCGAGAATATCAAGGTTATAGTTTTGAATTGGAGTCCCGTTAGGATGCATTACCTGTAGCCCCTTCAAGATAATCTTGTTACCATGAATATTCCCCTCAACCAGCTGGCGAACCACGAAAGGTTCTTCATCCTCGATACATTCCTCGTATTCAAGGTATCCAACAAGTTCATCGCCCTTTTGCTCCAGGTAGGCAAAACCCTTATCGGTTCCGCATTCAAACTCTTCGGTAAAAGTCCATTTTCCTGTTAAACTATCCATCCAAAATCTATTTTTACAAATATAGTGAACGCTAATTCAAAGTCTTTGTTTATTGAGTAAATTTACGCAATTTGATGAACCAATTCAACCGTACTGCCATGAAATTTATTGGAGCACACGTAAGTGCAGCAGGAGGGGTTGAGAACGCCCCTTTGAATGCTCAAAAAATTGGAGCAACTGCTTTCGCTTTGTTTACCAAAAACCAACGTCAATGGGAGGCGCCGGCTCTTACCCCAAAAAGTATCGATACTTTTAAAGCAAACTGTCAAAAATTTGGATACACACCTGCTCAAATACTGCCACACGACAGTTACCTAATAAATCTTGGCAATCCCGATAAGGCAGCACTTGAAAAATCGCGCAATGCTTTTTTTGATGAGATGATGCGCTGCCAGCAGCTTGGTCTGGATAGGTTAAACTTTCACCCAGGGAGCCACCTCAACCAGATTACCGAAGAAGAAAGCCTGCTGCTCATTGCCGAATCAATCAATATGGCGTTGGAACGCACCCAGGGTGTTACCGCTGTTATTGAAAATACATCGGGACAGGGCAGCAACCTGGGATACACCTTTGAGCAAATCCAGTACATTATAGAGCATATTGACGACAAAACCCGTGTAGGCGTCTGTATTGATACCTGCCATGCCTTTACGGCAGGTTACGATATATCGACACCCGAAGCCTTTGAAAAAACTTTTAGCCTCTTCGACAAGGTGATAGGATTTAAATACCTAAAAGGCATTCACCTCAACGATACCAAAAAAGCATTGCGAAGCAGGGTTGACCGTCACGAAAATTTAGGCGATGGTATTTTAGGATTGGAGCCGTTCCGGCTCATTATGGCTGACCCTCGCTTCAATGGAATTCCATTAATACTTGAAACACCCGATGAATCGCGCTGGGCCGCCGAAATTATGATGCTAAAGAAATTTGCAAATGCTTTATAGCAAATATTAAGCAAAAAAACTCATTATCTCCTAAGAAGTTTATAACCTACATAAAAAATGAGCCATGGATATACAAACCCTTTACCCGGATTTTGAAGATGCACTGGTTAACGAGCTTAAGCAGTTGCAGGTAATGGAAATAGATGCAGGAATGGAGATACCCATGCATGGTAATGTTGCGTCGCATATCCCTTTGGGCGTTGAAGGGTCGGTTCGTGTATTTGGACGCGACAGCGAGGGACATGAAGCCGATTTGTACGAGGTTAAGCCGGGAGTGGCCTGTATTGTTTCGTTTACTTCGGCCATGATTGATACTCCGGCTATAACCTATGCCAAGGCAAAGCAAAAATCAAAAATTATTCCTGTTCCCAAGGAACTGTCAAACTCATGGTTTGTTAAGTACCCCTCGTGGCGGCAATACATTATTGGGTTATACCAGAACCGCCTCGATGAGCTTATCAAACAGAATGAAAGGGTTGTAGCCCAAAAAGAAATGATTGAAACACAAAAAAATCAGATAATCCAGAGCATTAACTATGCCCGAAACATTCAGAAAGCAGTTTTGCCTGTTGAGAGCCAGCTTAAGGAGTTTTTTGCCGACTACTTTATACTTTATATTCCCAAGGATATTGTTTCCGGTGATTTTTACTGGACATACTACCTAAACGACAAGGTATTCTTTGCCGCTGCCGATGCTACCGGCCATGGGGTGCCCGGAGCTTTTATGAGTATGTTAGGCATATCGCTTATGAATGAGATCTGCAATAACTTTAGCGGTAACGCCTCGGACTTTTTAAACACCATGCGATACAAAACCAAGGAGGCACTTAAGCAAACCAACTTTGACTCTGGCCCCCGCGACGGGTTTGATATACAGCTTTGCATTTTACACACCCGCCAAGGCATTGTTGAGTATGCTGGCGCAAACAATAACCTTTTGCTAAGTAGAAACAACCAAATTATAGAGTTTAATGCCGATAAAATGCCTGTTGGGGTTGCCTACAAGGAAGAGAAACCGTTTACCAATCACTCCATACGAGTGCAAGATAACGATATATTTTACCTTTTTTCCGATGGGTATAAGGATCAATTTGGAGGACCTGAACAGCAAAAGTTTTCCAAGAAAAGGTTTTACAACCTGCTAAGCCAGGTAAGTCCAAAACCGCTTGCCGAACAAAAAGAAATTCTTGAAAAACATTTTAACGAATGGAAGGGCAGCAATACACAGGTTGACGATGTTCTGGTTATGGGAATAAAAATCAGGGCTAAGGACTAACAAAACTTAAAGTTATACCATTCCATGCTATCACTTATTCACTGATAAAAATTTAAACAACTGTATTGATCCCAAGTGTATTGCTTGGGTAGTGTATAGCTATAAAACATTGCCATTAAAATTTGATACTGAAAGCTTCAGGTAATCAATTAATGAAATCTGTTTTTAATTGAAATCACCTTATTTATCTCAAACGTTTTTTTAAAATAAAAAATAACTAAAAGGTTCTACCAATGCATATACCCATTGGAATAAAAAGGATATCGTCGGTTTCGCATCCTGAAAAAGGGTATTGTATAAAAATTCTAGGAAATTTTATTTCAGAGATGCAAAAAAGAGGCCATGGATTATCCATGGCCTATGCATATGAATTTGAGAGATGATTCCTTTTACCACCCCAACACGTATGCAAAAATTAGCGGTGCCACAATGGTAGCATCGGATTCAATAATGAATTTTGGGGTATCGATATTAAGCTTACCCCAGGTTATTTTTTCGTTGGGTACAGCCCCCGAGTAAGAGCCATAGCTGGTGGTTGAGTCGCTGATTTGGCAGAAATAGCTCCAGAAAGGTACTCCGGTTCTCTCTAAATCCTGATGGAGCATGGGAACCACACAAATGGGGAAATCGCCGGCAATACCACCGCCAATCTGGAAGAATCCAACACCCTCGGTTCCGGCATTGTTGGTGTACCAGTCGGCAAGGTACATCATGTACTCAATACCCGATTTTACAATCGATGGTTTTAGCTCGCCGGTTATACAGTACGAGGCAAAAATGTTACCCATGGTTGAGTCTTCCCAGCCAGGGACCACGATAGGCAAGTTCTTTTCGGCAGCAGCAATCATCCATGAGTTTTTTGGGTCAATTTGGTAGTATTGCTCAAGCACTCCGCTACGGAGCATTTTGTACATATACTCGTGAGGGAAGTAGCGCTCACCTTTATCTTGTGCTTCCTTCCATACATCAAACAGGTGCGATTGTAAACGGCGGAAAGCCTCTTCCTCCGGGATACAGGTATCGGTTACACGGTTTAAACCGCTCTGTAGCAGTTCCCATTCCTGTTGAGGCGTAAGGTCGCGGTAGTGCGGAACGCGTTTATAGTGATTGTGAGCAACCAGATTCATAAGATCCTCCTCAAGGTTAGCACCAGTGCACGAAATGATTTGGACCTTATCCTGGCGTATCATTTCGGCTAGGCTGATACCAAGCTCAGCGGTGCTCATGGCACCGGCTAGGGTTATCATCATCTTTTTCCCGCTCTCAACATGAGCCTTGTAAGCCTTGGCTGCATCAACCAGTGTGGCTGAGTTGAAGTGCAGGTAGTGCTTCTCTATAAACGAAGTTATAGGTTTACTACTGTTCATTGTTTTAAGTGTTTACAGGTTGATACTAAATTGATATGCTACTTTACAGGAATTTTCTCAACTCTACGGGCATGGCGTCCACCCTCGAAACGGGCATCAAGAAAAGCCTTAACAATCTGCTTTGCCTCGCTTACACTTACAAACCTTGCGGGTATAGCGCAAACATTGGCATCGTTATGCTGGCGGGCAAGTGTTGCAATTTCGGGAATCCAGCACAAAGCCGACCGTACCCCCTGATGCTTATTGGCTGTAATTGATACTCCATTGCCGCTGCCACAAAGCAAAATGCCTAACTGGTAATCGCCCTTTTCAATGGCAGTTGCTAAGGGGTGTGCAAAATCAGGATAGTCCACACTATCCTCGCCGTGTGTTCCAAAATCCCATACACTGTAACCTAACTCTGCAAGGTATTTCTTCAACTCCTCCTTGGTTGCATACCCTGCATGGTCCGATGCTATGGCAAGCGTTGGTTTACTCATATTATCAGAGATTCAAAATTCAAGATTCAAAATTCAAGATTCAAAATTCAAGATTCAAAATTCAAGATTCAAAATTCAAAATTCAAAATTCAAAATTCAAAATTCAAGATTCAAGATTCAAAATTCAAAATTCAAAATTCAAGATTCAAAATTAAGATTCAAGATTCAAAATTCAAAATTCAAAATTCAAGATTCAAAATTAAGATTTAAGATTCAAAATTCAAGATTCAAGATTCTGTCCCGTGAAGCGAGATTTAAGATTCAAGTTTTATATTTAATTCCTTTATAATCCGATTTTTTTAGATATGATATAAATCCTGATAGTTTTTTACTAATTGATAAAAGCATTTCAACTACGCGATCACATTCTTGCTTTGTAATATAACCAAAATCAAATGCTCTATAAATCTGAGATCTTGTTTCTCCACAAGAGCCTTTAGATATAAATAAAAATTGAATTAATTCTTTATTCCCTCCACGCTCAAATCCCTCGGCAATATTGTCCATGATTGAACCACTTGATGAAAGAATCTGATTTCTTAAAATATAATCTTTCGCAAATTTTTCATTATCACATAAGCCTTTTATAAATCTACATAATTCTCTTGCATCTTGCCAAATATCAATATCTTCAAATCTCTCAATCATTATCTCTGAAATCTGGAATCCCGCAAAGGCGGGACAGGTTCTGGAATCTGAAATCTTAAATCTGAAATCTGGAATCTGGAATCTGAAATCTGGAATCTGAAATCTGGAATCTGAAATCTCGGAACTAATAACTTTTCCCAATCGCTTTTACCTTAAATCCAATTTCCAAAAGTTTTTTATGATCAAGAATATTGCGGCCATCGAAGATAAAGGCGGGTTTCATCATGTTATCGAATATGCGCTGCCAGTCGTAGGTTTTGAACTCGTCCCATTCGGTGATGATGGCAATGGCATGGGCATTCTTGCAGGCTTCGTAGGGGTCGCTAACTACCGTCAGGTGTTTACGATTCTCATCCGGTGAACGTGTTCCCAAATAATCCAGATCGGCGTACATGCTTTTAGCCGGTACCTTGGGGTCGTACACCCAGATGTTGGCCATATCGTTGAGCAGGTGATCGGCAACATAAATGGCTGCGCTCTCGCGGGTATCGTTGGTATCCTTTTTAAAGGCCCAGCCTAACATGGCAATTTTTTTGCCACTAACCGTATTAAACAGGGTGTGAATGATATTCTGAGCAAACCGACGCTTCTGATAATCGTTAAGGGCTATTACCTGCTCCCAGTAACGGGCCACTTCAGGCAAGCCAAAGTACTCACAAAGGTAAACCAGGTTAAGGATATCCTTTTGGAAACAGGACCCACCAAAGCCAACCGAGGCTTTCAGGAACTTAGGTCCAATGCGCGAATCGGTACCAATGGCATAGGCCACCTCGTCCACATCGGCGCCAGTTGCCTCGCAAAGAGCTGAAATGCTATTGATTGACGAAATACGCTGAGCAAGGAAAGCATTGGCTGTGAGCTTTGAAAGTTCCGACGACCAAAGGCGGGTTTGTATGATACGCTCACGAGGCACCCAACCAGCATAAACCTGAGTTAGAGCCTCAATGGCAGCAAGGCCCTCAGGTGTTTGATCGCCACCAATCAGAACCCTATCGGGTTCAAGTAAATCCTTAATGGCAGTTCCCTCGGCAAGAAATTCGGGGTTTGAAAGTACCTGAAAACGTGCCTTATTCCCAGTTTCGGAAAGAATAGTTTTAATAGCCTGGGCTGTACGTACTGGTAGTGTTGACTTTTCAACCACAATCTTATCGGTTGTAGCCACCTCGGCAATTTGTCGGGCACAAAGCTCAACATACCGCAAATCGGCGGCTCTGCCCTTGCCTAACCCATAGGTTTTGGTAGGAGTGTTTACGCTAATGAATATCATATCGGCCTCACGGATTCCTTTTTCGATGTCGGTGTCGAAGAAAAGGTTACGACCGCGTGCCAGTTTAACCACATCGAGCAATCCGGGTTCATAAACGGGTAAATCGTCGGTATTCCATGCTGCAATGCGCTCAGCATTGATATCTACAACGTTTACCCTAATATGCGGATTTTTTAGGGCAATTACCGCCATTGTGGGTCCACCCACATAACCAGCACCGATGCAGCAGATGTTTTTTATCATAAAGTTCAAGGTTTAAAGTTCAAGGTTCAGGGTTCAAGGTTTAAGGTTCAAGGTTTAAGGTTCAAGGTTCAAGGTTCAAGGCTAACGTTTAACATCTTTACAGCTTCGCCCTGTCAGTCACACCGGATTGGTATGACCTACCAAGGTTTATGGTACGAAAATAATACAAATTGGGCAAAGAGCCCGAAAAATTTTGTCACTAAATATAAACAAAGCCCCACGAGGGGGCTTAATATTTTGAAAATCAATTTGATGTTTTACAAGCTCCAGTAAGTTAAATCATGTATTTTCCCTCGGTAGATACCCTTAACATCTACAAAAACGCAACCGGTATTGGCAAGGTTTTTAAACCAATCGTCATTAAGGTTGATGTACTGGTGATGGCTTACGGCAACTATTATGGCATCGTACTTGCCTTTAGGATCTGAGACCATATCGAAACCATACTCTTCCTTAACCTCATGGCTATCGGCGTAAGGGTCAATAACATCGATATTCTGCACGCCGAACGATTTTAACTCGTTGTAAATATCAACCACTTTAGAGTTACGAATATCGCTTACATTCTCCTTGAAAGTAACCCCCATGATGAGAACGCGTGAATCCTTTGGGTTTTTATCGGCAGCAATAATTTTCTTAACGGTTTGCTTAGCCACATAACCACCCATGGAGTCGTTGATAAAACGACCAGCAGTAATGATTTGTGGGTGGTAGCCTAGTTCTTTAGCCTTGTAAACCAGGTAGTAAGGATCAACCCCAATACAATGACCACCCACAAGGCCGGGATAAAATTTTAAAAAGTTCCACTTGGTTCCAGCTGCCTCAAGCACCTCGTAAGTGTTAATACCCATGCGGTTAAAAATGATGGAGAGTTCATTCATAAAGGCGATATTGATATCGCGTTGGGTATTTTCAATAATCTTTGCAGCCTCAGCAACCTTAATGGAGCTGGCACGGTGAATGCCTGCCTTAATAATAAGCTCATAGGTTTTAGCAATCTCCTCAGCCGATTGGGCATCGCAACCGGAAGTAATTTTTTTGATTGTGGTTAAGGTATGCTCCTTGTCGCCAGGGTTAATGCGTTCGGGCGAAAAGCCTACTTTAAAATCCTGAATGTACTTTAGGCCTGAAAGCTCCTCAAGCAAAGGAACGCAATCCTCCTCGGTACAGCCCGGATAAACGGTCGACTCGTAAACCACATAATCGCCCTTTTTTAGAACTTGGCCAACTGTGCGGGTTGCTGAAAGTAATGGCTTTAAGTCGGGCAGGTTGTGCTCATCGATAGGTGTTGGCACAGCCACCACGTAGAACTTGGCCTTACTTAAATCATCGATGTTGGATGTAAACTCAATATCACAACCCCTAAAGGCCTCGGGTTCCAGCTCACGGCTGGGGTCAATACCCTTTTTCATCAGTTCTACCCTGTCGGGTTTAATATCGAAACCGATAACTGAGAGTTTACGGGCAAATTCCAATGCAATGGGCAAACCCACGTACCCTAAACCAATAACTGCTAATTTTTCCTTTTTTGAAACAAGTTCGCTATACATAGATTAAAGATTGATTGTTTTACAGAACGGGTGAAAATCGCCGGTTAAACCAACCGGTGCCATATTTCGAATGGTATAAACGGTTTCAATTGAAGAGCGGGCATCGTTTAACCCGAAGCTATTACCTGCAAGAATCTCACGGTAACTAGTAGTATGCAAATCGGTAAAGCCCTCGCTAAACTCCAACTCCTTATCGGCAATGCGAATGGAACGGTATGTCCGCTGCCCCTTCTCCTTGAGGGCATTTGGAATATCATCATAGTCAACGCTTAAGAACCATCGAACACGAGCCTTTTCCAGTTCCAGATAACCAGCAGCTTTGTCGGGACGGGAAACATGCACAATGCTCGACTTAACATCACCAAAAATCCACGATAGCATATCGAAGAAATGCACACCGATATTGGTGGCTACCCCACCCGACTTCTGGAGATCACCTTTCCATGAGATGAAATACCAACGTCCACGGCTGGTAATGTAGGTTAGATCGATATCAAAAATCTTATCCTTAGGGGCGCTGTCGATCTGCTTTTTCAGCTCAATGATAGTAGGATGTAACCTAAGTTGAAGTATTGTGCTGATACGTTTGCCGGTTTCCTTTTCAATTTCCGCAAGGGCATCAATATTCCAGGGATTTAGAACTATTGGTTTTTCGCAAATAGCGTTAGCTCCCTGCCGAAGTGCAAAACGGATATGCGAATCGTGAAGGTAGTTTGGTGTACAAATGCTAACGTAATCAACCTTAATACCCTGACGTTTGAGTTTATCGATATGCCTATCGAACCTTTCGTACTCCACAAAAAAATCGGCTTCGGGAAAATAGCTATCCATTATTCCCACACAGTCGTGCTTGTCGAGCGCAGCTAGAAGATTATTACCGGTTTCCTTAATTGCTTTAAGGTGACGTGGAGCGATAAAACCGGCCGCTCCAATAAGTGCAAAATTCTTCATTAGTTATTCAATTCTGAAAACCTGATTATTTTCAAGTTTATACTTTTGTCCACTCTCGGGGCATACGGCAATGCCCTCGGCATTAAACACCAAACGATGCCCATACTCACTCATCCATCCTATTTGTCGGGCTGGATTACCCACCACAAGAGCATAGGGCTTTACGTCCTTAGTTACCACTGCGCCGGCACCAATAAACGAGAATTCGCCTAAGGTTACTCCACATACAATGGTTGCATTTGCACCAATGGTGGCGCTTCGTTTAACCAGAGTGGTCATATACTCACTCTTCCGATTAATAGCGCTACGTGGATTTATCACATTGGTGAAAACCATTGAAGGTCCAAGGAAAACATCGTCCTCGCAGATAACGCCTGTGTAAATAGAAACGTTATTTTGGACTTTAACGTTTCTACCCAATTTAACCCCAGGGGAAACAACCACATTTTGCCCAATATTACAGTTTTCGCCAATTTCGCAGCCAGTCATTATATGGCTGAAATGCCAAATTTTAGTACCTGTACCAATCGCACAACCCGGGTCGATAACTGCTGTTTCGTGGGCAAAGTAGCTCATTTCCATAACCAAAAATTTAATCCAAAATTACTCTTTTAGTGCTACCATTAAATTATCAACGATATATTTTATAACATCATCGGTTAATTCGGTATGCATTGGAAGCGAAATCACCGAGTTCGAAAGAGTGTCGGAAACCTGAAACGATCGACCTAAGTTAAACTCACGATATGGATCAAAAGCTTTTTGCATGTGAAGGGGAATTGGATAGTAAACCATGGTAGGAATGCCTTTAGCAGCCAATTCCTTTTGCAATTTATCGCGATCGACACCGGTAAGCTTCAGGGTGTACTGATGAAAAATATGGTTGCTCCATTTAGCGCGGGCTGGGGTAATAACCTTACTGCAAGGTTTTAGCATTGCATCGTAAACATTTGCAGCCTCAATACGGGCTTTATTGAATGAATCAAGGTATTTTAACTTAACCCTAAGAATGGCAGCCTGAATGGTATCGAGACGGGAGTTAACACCTATACGGTCGTGATGGTAACGCACCTTCATGCCATGGTTGGCTATTGAACGGATTTCGGCTGCCAAAGCATCATCGTTGGTAAAAAGGGCACCACCATCGCCATAGCATCCCAGATTTTTTGAAGGGAAAAACGATGTTGTACCAATAGTGCCTATGGTTCCTGCCTTAGCAACTCTACCATCGGAATGGTAGTAATCGGCCCCCAAGGCTTGGGCTGTATCTTCAATAACGTAAAGATTATGCTTTTGGGCTACACGCATCACTTCATCCATGTTGGCACACTGCCCAAATAGGTGAACGGGAATAATTGCTTTAGTTTTGGGGGTTATGGCTTCCTCTAACCTTTTTATATCGATAGTAAAGGTAGATGGATCAACATCGACAAGAATTGGAGTAAGGCCAAGAAGTGCAACTACTTCAACCGTGGCAATAAAAGTAAAGTCGGGCGTGATAACTTCATCGCCCGGTTTTAAATCGAGTGCCATTAGCGCAACCTGTAGGGCATCGGTTCCATTGGCACAGCCAATTACATGCTTAACACCAAGGTACGAAGCCAATTCATCCTGAAACAAACTAACCTCTTTCCCTTTAATGAAAGCTGTACTGTCGATAACTTCCTGAATGGCAGCATCAATCTCATCTTTTATCTTTAGATACTGCCCCTTTAGGTCGCACATCTGGATGTTCATAGACTAAAAGGTTAAAAGTTCGAGGTTCAAGGTTCAAGGTTCGAGGTTCAAGGTTCGAGGTTAAGGGTTAAGGGTTTAAAGTTTCAACCTAAACACTAAACCCCAAAACCCCAAACACTGAGATCGCTACTTTGCGTAGCTAATAGCTCGTGTTTCACGGATTACGGTGATTTTAACCTGACCTGGATAGGTCATCTCATCCTGTATCTTTTTGGCAATCTCAAACGAGAGCTTGTTGGCATCCTCGTCCGAAACCTTTTCGCTACCAACAATCACACGTAATTCCCTACCGGCCTGGATAGCGTATGTTTTAAGTACACCGGGGTACGAAAGAGCAAGGTCTTCCATCTCCTTTAAGCGCTTGATATACGATTCCACAACCTCGCGGCGGGCACCTGGGCGTGCACCTGAAATAGCGTCGCAAACCTGCACAATGGGTGCAATAAGAGTAGTCATCTCTACCTCATCGTGGTGCGAGCCAATGGCATTGCAAACCTCGGGTTTCTCCTTGTATTTCTCGGCTAGTTTCATACCAAGAATTGCGTGTGGTAGTTCGGGTTCATCATCGGGCACCTTGCCTATATCGTGCAGTAATCCGGCACGTTTGGCAACCTTAGGATTAAGGCCCAACTCCGAAGCCATTATGGCACAAAGGTTAGCCACCTCCCGGGAGTGCTGTAACAGGTTTTGTCCGTATGACGAGCGGTATTTCATTTTACCTACCAAACGAATAAGTTCAGGGTGTAAGCCATGGATACCCAAATCGATTGCGGTACGCTTACCAACCTCAATAATTTCCTCCTCAACCTGCTTTTGAACTTTTTGAACTACCTCCTCAATGCGGGCGGGGTGAATACGACCATCGGTCACGAGCTGATGAAGCGCAAGACGGGCAATTTCACGACGTACGGGATCGAAAGCCGAAAGAATAATGGCCTCAGGGGTATCGTCAACAATAATTTCAACACCTGTAGCAGCCTCCAAAGCTCTGATATTACGTCCCTCACGACCAATGATACGTCCTTTGATTTCGTCGGAATCGATATTGAAAACCGTTACCGAGTTTTCAATTGCTGTTTCGGTTGCAACACGCTGTATGCTTTGAACCACAATCCGCTTAGCCTCTTTGGTGGCAGTCATCTTAGCTTCATCAACAATCTCGTTGATATACGACATGGCCTGAGTACGAGCCTCGGCCTTGAGCGAATCAATGAGTTGAGCCTTAGCCTCCTCGGCCGAGAGGCCGGATATGGCTTCAAGTCGCTCAATTTGATCCTTGTGCATGCGCTCGAGTTCATCACTCCGCTTTTCTACCAATTCCATTTGGCTCGAGAGATTCTCGCGAATCACATCAACCTCCTTCTGTTTACGCTGAAGCTCCTCGAACTTTTGCGATAGCTGAAGTTCGCGCTGTTTGATTTTGGTTTCGGCCTGAGCAATCCGATTATTTTTCTCGGAAATAACCTTATCGTGTTCGGTTTTAAGTTGAAGGAACTTTTCCTTAGCCTGTAAAATCTTTTCCTTACGGATAACTTCGGCCTCGGCTTCGGCCTCCTGAATAATCTTATTGCGCTTACTGGCCAAAAGTTTATTCCACATGAAGTACGACAGTAATCCCCCTAGGGAAAAAGCCGAAACTGCAATTATTATTGTTAACACCATACTTAATGAATTTTTTAGATTTATATATATAAAAAACCCGCATTATGCCTTAATTTTATGTAGAAACCCCAGTCAAACATGGGTGGAGAGGCCATCCGATTCAGACTACCAGCGTCTCCCTGAGGAGATCCCGAACAAGCGGTAAACAGGCCTGTCTTGTGCGGAGCAAGTCCTACTCCAATTTTTGTAGTGTTGAGTTTCGCAAAAACGTTAAGGCGATAATGCGGGCAATGCTATTTGAAAGAACTCATGTTTTGCTTACCAATGAATGAACCCAGCCAATCATCCAAATCCTTCAAATCGCTAACAAACTCCGAGGTATCGGTTTTATCCTCGCACTCTATCAGCTTTATGACGAACTGTAGTGCTGCCATTGCCAAATAATCATGAACATCCTTATCGCTATACCTTTGCTTGTAAAGTATAACCTTATCGTTTATCAATTTAGCAGCCCTACGGATTTTTTCCTCATCATCTCTATCGATTTTGAGAGGATACAACCTTTCGGCTACGTTTACATTAATTGATAACTTTTCGTCCATTCGGCAGCGCTAGGTTCTATTTATTAAGTAAAGCAATACACCTGTCAATTTCCCGCACAATCCGGTTCACCTTAATTTTTGCCTCATGCACATCGGCATCGCTTGCTTTCAGTGCCTTGGCAATCTTTAACCGGGAATACCGCTCCTCAAGCTCTGCACAAGCCTCTTCTTTTGCTTTTAATTTAGCTTCAAGCTGAGCAACCTGTGCTTTCAAACGGTCGTTCTCCTGTTTTTCTCTTTCATACATAAAAACAAGAGTTTGAACCTTTTGTTTAATGTTGTCGATTATATGGCTTGAAGAATCGTTCATATCCCAGATAAAGTTCTACAAAGTTAAACAAACCAACTACAAAAAACAAATCTTTAAACAATTTTTAAAATCGGCGACACAGCACAATCAATCATATTAATAATGAAATATTTACGCCCTGCGCCTCAATAATTTTGCTTTATTAAAACGATTTTAGCCATCACCAAAGGGTAAGCTTTTATATATTTGGGAGATTTTAAAATGAAGCCAATGAGGTTTTACAGGGTTGCTATTCTGCTGTTGCTTTCATCAGCTAGTATTGCACAAACACAATTATTTAAATCGCCACTAGATATATCACCAGCCTTTTCCGGTACTTTTGGAGAAATACGCTCAGACCATTTCCACTCTGGGGTTGACCTTCGCACCATGGGGCAGGTGGGTTTTAACGTTTTTGCCATTGAAAAGGGTTTTGTTTCGAGGATTAAAGTCAGTCCCATAGGGTTTGGAAAAGTAATATACATCGATCATCCTAATGGTAAAACGTCGGTGTATGCCCATCTAAATGAGTTCACGGGGAAAATTGCCGAGTATGTTGAGAATGCCCAATACCAAAAGCAATCGTTCGAGGTTGAACTTTTCCCAAATCCAGGAGAACTACCGGTAAATAAAGGCGATATTATTGCCATATCGGGCAATAGTGGCAGTTCCGGTGGGCCACACCTGCACTTTGAGTTGCGCGAAACTGCAACGCAGCGAATAATTGATCCATTTGACTACTTTGATGAGTGGAAGCAAACCGATAGTAATCCCCCATACATTAACCGTTTACTAGTTTTCGAAATCGATAGCCTAACTTACCTGCAAAGTAATTTAACCTATAAGCCCTATGAAACAGCCCGAAAGGGCAATGCTTTCTCGCTGCCATCGCCCATTTACGCTAGTGGAAAAGTTGGGCTTGCCCTCGATTACTACGATACTGTGAACCCTAACAGCTTAAGAGCAGGTATCAAGAAGGCCGAGGTAAAAGTAAATGGTGTCAAAACATTTGCTTTTCAGGTTGATAAGTTTTCGTTCCTGGAAACACGCTACGCCAATGGCTTTAATGGCATAACCGATAATGAGTGGAATGGCTATAAAGCGATTCGGCTATGGGTCGATCCAAACAATAGGTTTACAGGTATTCAGAACGTTTTTAACCGTGGAATTATTGATATTGTAAAGGATAGCACATACAATTTGGAAATTATGGTATGGGATCATTCGGGCAACAGTAGTAAATTGACTTTTAAAATAATCGGAACCGATAAAAAAGTTATATCATCCCAGTTTCCTGATTTGCCTCTTTTTAGGTGGGATGTTGAGAATCGCTATAAAACCAGTAGTTACCATGTTACCTTACCCGAGAATGCTTTATTCCACGATATACTCTTTCAGATGGACGAAACCACAACACCTAACCTCCCTTTCCCTATTGTAAACGTACACTACCCCAAAACTAAGCTTTTCAAAAAATTCATTTTAGATTACAATATCACTGATGTTCCCCAAAATATAGTAGGGAAAATCTACCTTGCAAAAGTAAATGGGAAGGGATACGAATATGTAGGAAGCGAACTCACCAAGAACAGTCTCAGGGCTCTTTGCAATAGTTTTGGCAAATACACCGTGCTGGTGGACACTATACCCCCATCGATTATTGCCCAAAACCTTTTGCCCAATGCAAAAATCAACAACCAAAGCAGCATCAACTTTAAACTAATTGATAGCACAGGCATTCAAACATATAATGGCTACATTGATGATAGTTGGGCTTTATTTGAATGGGACCCCAAAACGGGAGTTCTATCGCATAATCTCAAACACACTAGAATAAAAAAAGGGCAATGGCACGAGTTGAGAATTGTTGTAACCGATATGTTAAACAATCGTTCAGAGTTTAGTACCAAATTTTTCTGGTAATTGCTATTTTTGACATCCTAAATCGAACTGAACTTTGATAACCGTTTTTTACTTCATACTATTCATTATATCGATTGTGATTGTCGCAATACTTCCGTGGTGGCTTATTTACGGATACAGCAACCTAATGGCAAAGCTATTGCACGATGTTTTGAGATACCGCGTGAAAGTTACCCGAAGCAACTTACGATTAGCTTTCCCCGAAAAGAGTGAAGAAGAACTGGTTGCCATTGAAAAAAAATCGTACCAAAATCTTGCCGACATTTCAGTTGAAGCCCTTAAAGGCTTTACCATGCGGAATTCTGCAATAAGGGAACGCCATAAAATTCTTAATCCGGAGTTGCTCGATTACTACTATGAACGGAAACAAAGCATAATTGGTGTTGCAGGTCACATAAGCAACTGGGAATGGGGAGCCCTTTCGGCCGGCATTCAGCTAAAGCATCACCCTGTAGCAATATACAAACCACTAAGCAATAAACTTATAGATTGGTTCATTAAATGGAACAGGTCAATCAGGGGAACCGAACTGGTACCTACAAATCAAACATACGAAACCTTTCGGAAATATAAGAACAAGGCCTGTATATACATTCTGGTTGCCGACCAAAGCCCATCGAATGTATCGAAAGCCTACTGGATAAACTTTTTCAATCAGGAAACTGCTTGCATTCATGGACCAGAGAAATATGCTAAAATGTATAACTATCCGGTTGTTTACATCGATATAAAAAGAGTTCAAAGGGGGTACTATACCGTAGAATTGAGCGTTTTATGCGATAAGCCAAACGAAATGAAGGATGGAGAGCTTACGGCAGTTTACATGCATAAACTCGAAGAAAGTATAAGACAAAACCCTGAAAGCTGGTTATGGACTCATAGGCGTTGGAAAAGAAAAAGAGCCAATGCAGTATAGCAAATCCGAACTGGTTCACTTTTTGCTAAGTTTTATGTATATTTGAAAAAAATAGTTAGCCATGAGAAGATTTATTCCGGTTTTGTTGACAACAGTATTTTTTATCCTTAATAATCAGGCATTTGCCCAAAAATATAGAAACAAAGAAGTAGCACTTATTTACTTCAAGGTAAATATTGATCCGGGATACCATGCCAAGTTTAGTGAGTATGCCCACCTTTTCCGTGAACCGGTTAAACCTCAACAGGACAGGGTTATAGGTCATTTAACTGCTGATATTTGGGATATTGTTAAGCAAAGATTAACCGAAGATGTTGGAATGAATATTTTGCCCCTTGATGCTTATGGCGATAAATTCTCATACGACCACTACGGATTTCCCAATACTAGCATTAATAGGGCACTACAAAAAGGCAATTCAAAGTTTTATATCAGCATTGATGTGGATATAAGCCCAGAATTCTCATCGAAATACATTACCAAAACCTCAGCCGACACCTCGCCACAGGTTATTCAACTGGCAACCAATGAGATTAAGCCACGAGTTATCATTAAAATGAACATTTACAACGATAAAGGTATTATACCAGTAGCCAATACAAAGGGCGAGGCCATGGAGACCAAAGTGATAACCCTGAGCGAAAAGTATTTCGATGGATTTGTTAACCCTAACATTAACGCGCCATACGAAACTCTTTACAAACTGGTTAACCAGGCAGTTAAGGAACTGGTTTTAAGTGTGTATTCCAAAAAGTAATGCATTCCCAGAACAAGGCTTCACATTTTAGAATGATTGGTGTTATGTCGGGCACTTCGCTCGACGGCCTTGACATTTGTTACTGCACCTTCCAAGGCATTGATGGAAAATGGAAGTATTCCATTTTATCTGCCGAAACCCTTAAGTATCCTAAAGAAATCACCAGCCAACTAAAGGAAGCCCATAAATACAGTGCCGAACAGATAACCGCCCTTGATTTTAGCTATGGGAAATTCATAGGCCAACAGGTAAAGCATTTTGTGGCAAAACATAAAGCAGAAGCCGATTATATAGCATCGCATGGGCATACCATATTTCATAACCCCGAGGCCGGATATACCCTTCAAATTGGTAAAGGTTCAGCAATTGCAGCAATTGCAGGAATACCCTGCATATCCGATTTTCGTTCGGGCGATGTCTCACGGGGAGGGCAAGGTGCGCCTCTGGTGCCCATTGGCGATAAATTACTTTTCCACGAGTTTGATATCTGCCTTAACTTGGGTGGCATAGCCAACATTAGCTACGATGACACCAGGGGAAACCGTTTGGCATACGACATCAGCGTATGCAATATGCTACTTAACCACCTCGCAGGATTAGCAGGAAAAGAATACGATTTTAACGGAAAAATTGGGAAAGACGGTCAGCTTATTCCCCAAATGTTTCAGGAACTGGAAAGCCTTTTATACTATTCTTTACCTTCGCCAAAGTCATTGGGCAGGGAGTGGTTCGAGAGCCATATCATCCCTATTCTAATTAAATATAGTTCATATCCGCTCGCAAACCAAATGCGAACTGCATACGAACATATTGCCAACAGAATAGCTTACGATTGCAATGCATTGGAAAAGAAAAGCATACTGGCCACAGGCGGAGGCGCAAAGAATGAATTCTTAATGGAATTGATCCGAGAAAAAGCCAAAGCATTAATTACTATCCCCGATAGCAACACAATCGATTTTAAGGAAGCTCTGATTTTTGGTTTTCTGGGTGTGCTTTACCTACTTAAAGAATCGGGGGCATTGGCTTCGGTTACTGGCGCAAATAGCAATTCCATTGCCGGCTGCCTTTACTATTAAACTAAGTGCCATGAATTATCAAATTCATCCAGGCTAATAAAAATGGGGGTGAATTAATAGAGGAATGATTCGGAATGATTCGGAATGATAGAATGGGAGGGAATTGTAGTACATTAAACCGAAATGGGGATGGAGAAACATTTTTAGTTGAAATGATGCATTCTTAACTGCTCAATCGATTTATCCATATAAATCATACAGTTAGCCCCAAGTTAACACTAAATGTCAGTTTAGGTTTAAAGGCCATTAAACCAATCGCCCCAATTGTTATCAAAAAAATATTAGGTTTGTAAACATAAATTAAACTCAAAACGATTATGAGAAAACTCACAATCCAGATTTTTGCTGTTATTGCATTACTCATTAATGCCAATACCGGCGATGCTTGCACCAATTACCTTGTAACCAAGGGTGCCTCGGTTGACGGCTCAACAATGATAACCTATGCCGCCGACTCTCATTACCTGTTTGGCGAGCTTTACTTTAAACCTGCCGCCGTTTACCCAACCGGTACCATGATGAAAATTTACGAATGGGACACCGGAAAGTTCTTGGGCGAAATCCCCCAGGCGTTGCAAACATATAGTGTTGTTGGCAACATGAATGAATACCAGGTAGCCATTGGCGAAACCACTTACGGTGGACGCGATGAACTGCAAGATAGTACTGGCTTGATTGATTACGGCTCTCTGATGTATATCGCCCTTCAGCGTTCAAAAAGCGCCCGTGAGGCAATTAAGGTTATGGCCGAATTGGTTGAAAAGTATGGGTACTATAGTTCAGGGGAATCGTTCTCGGTTGCCGACAAGAACGAGGTTTGGATTTTTGAAATGATTGGTAAAGGCACCGATATGAAGGTTGACAAGAAAACCAAAAAGGCCTACAATGCCAATCGCGGTGCCGTATGGGTAGCCATTCGCATTCCCGATGGTTATGTATCAGGCCATGCCAATCATGCACGTATTACCACTTTCCCGCTGGAAAACATGAAAACCTCAATCAGCTCAAAAAATCTCGACAAGATTTTTGAACCCGATGTTGAGGTTGTTTACGCTCATGATGTTATCAGCTTTGCTCGTCAAAAAGGTTACTTTACCGGCAAGGATGAGGAATTTAGTTTTTCCGATGTATATGCCCCACTCGATTTTGGTGCAGCCCGTTTCTGTGAGATTAGGGTTTGGTCGTTTTTCAAGGCTGTAAACAAGGATATGTGGAACTACTTTGACTACGCTAAGGGTCACGACCTGAAAAATCGTATGCCCTTATACATCAAGCCTGAGCGAAAGCTTTCGGTGAGGGACATGATGAACTTTATGCGCGATCACCTCGAGGGAACTGAACTCGACATGAGCAAGGATCCCGGTGCAGGCCCTCATGGACTACCCTACCGCTGGCGCCCTCTTACCTGGAAATACGAAGGTAAATCATACTTTAACGAACGTGCCACCGCTACCCAGCAAACCGGATTCTCGTTTGTTGCGCAAATGCGCAGCTGGTTACCCGATGCCGTTGGTGGAATCTTCTGGTTCAGCGTTGATGATGCTGCTTCAACCGTTTACTTCCCGGTTTACTGTAGCGTTACTTCAGTGCCCGAAGCCTATGCTGAGGGTAGAGGTGATATGCTTACCTACTGCGACGATTGCGCATTCTGGGTATTCAACAAGGTATCGAACTTTGCCTATCTGCGCTACGATCTTATGATACAGGACATCAAAAAAGTTCAAAACGAATTGGAAAATCGCTTCATTTCGCAAACTGAAATTGTTGACCAAACCGCCCTCAAACTTTTAGAAACCAACAAGGATGAGGCCGTAAAATTCCTTACCGATTACACCGTTAACACAGGTAACTATGTAGTTGCCCGCTGGGAAAAGCTGTTCCAGTTCCTTTTAATGAAGTTCATGGATGGAAACGTTAAGCAGGAAGACGGCAAAGGTGGGCTAAAATACAACGAGCACAATTACTGTCCCGCCCCTGTTAATAATCCTCAATATCCCGATTGGTGGAAGAAAAACGTAATTGATGCTACAGGCAATAAACTGGCAGTTCCAGAGGGTGCTGCAAGTCACTAATTTTTTCAATACAAAAAAAAGAGCAATCGGTTAACGGTTGCTCTTTTTTTTATTCTACGATCAAATTCTGATGTTAACACAATCTTAATTTTTATAGCATGTCCTTCAATTTATTGAAAGTCATGCAGCGGGTTTATCAATTTAATCGTATTTTTAGAATGTCAACCAAAACATCAACTCAAATGGATAAAATGGGAAATCACCCTAAAACCGATTACTCAAGATTGGTAATGGGATTATTGCTGATTCTATTAGCTGGCTTATTGCTTATTGACAACTTCGATTTGTATCCGGTGGACTGGGGCAAATACATTTTTACCTGGCAAACACTACTGATTGTTATAGGCTTAATTCTATTTCCAAATCGTGGAAATAGAACAACGGGAACTGTGCTAATTGCCATTGGTGCATTTTTCCTGGCAGCAAAGTTTTACGAGTTGCCCGTTTCGGTAAGTAAACTTTTCTGGCCTGCAGTAATTCTGTTTATTGGCATCTCGTTGCTATTTGGGAGTCGAAAGCAGAATTGGCACCCCTACAAAACCGGCGAAGTAAATGATGATCTTATTGATGATGTATCCATTTTTGGCGGATCGGACCAAAAGTTTACCTCACAGCAATTCAAGGGTGGTAAAATCACGAATATTTTCGGTGGTTCAACCATCGATTTAAGCAGTGCAAGGCTTGAACCAGGCATGAACGTTGTTGATTTGCTTTGCATTTTTGGGGGTTCAAAGCTTATTATCCCTTCGGAATGGCGAGTAAAAGTTGAGGTAACCTCAATTTTTGGAGGTGTTTCCGATAAACGGAAACTACCCCAAACTCTTCCCGACAATGCCCCTGAATTAGTGCTAAAAGGGTTAGTGCTCTTTGGAGGTGTCGAAATCAAAAGCTTTTAAGGCTAAAGATTGATTATAGCGAGAGGCTGACGATGATGTCAGCCTTTTTCCATTATTCAAAAAAAGAAGCTTTCAAACACATTGTTTACGCTTGCTACTTTTGTATAATTCCGCTACGTTTGTGTTAAATGCAAAATGTTAAACCATAAACGTATTAAAATGATTACCAACGAGTTGATAAACCCCAAGGGAATAGTGGTTGTTGGTGGTTCCGACGACGTTCAGAAACCTGGCGGTAAAGTCCTAAAAAATTTAATCGACAATCATTTTAAAGGAAACCTCTACGTGGTAAATCCAAAAGCCGATGAGGTTCAGGGTGTAAAATCGTTTCGCGATGTTGCCGATTTACCCCAAGTTGATCTGGCCATATTAGCCATAGCGGCTAAGTTTTGCCCACAAACGGTGGAGGTTTTGGCTACACAAAAGGGAACCAAGGCTTTCATTATCCTCTCAGCCGGATTTCATGAGGAGAGTGAGGAAGGAGCAAAGCTTGAGCAACAAATTGTTGATACCATAAACCGCACGGGCGGTTGCCTTATAGGCCCCAACTGTATTGGCGTAATGAACACCAATTATGCCGGTGTTTTTACAACGCCTATTCCAAAATTCGACCCCAAGGGTGTTGATTTTATTTCGGGTTCTGGAGCCACTGCGGTATTTATTATGGAATCAAGTATTCCGCGAGGTCTAACATTCAACAGCGTTTACTCTGTGGGCAATAGCGCCCAAATTGGCGTTGAAGAGGTGCTTGAATACCTAGATAATACTTTTGACCCACAAAAAAGTTCACGGGTAAAACTTCTTTACGTTGAAAGTATTAACAAGCCTCAAAAACTTCTTAAGCATGCCCAATCGCTCATAAGAAAGGGTTGTAGGATTGCTGCAATAAAAGCCGGTAGTTCATCGGCAGGGAGCCGTGCAGCATCGAGCCATACCGGGGCACTCGCCAGCAGCGATGTGGCGGTTGATGCGCTATTTCGCAAAGCGGGAATTGTTCGCTGCTATGGCCGCGATGAACTGGCCACAGTGGCTTCAATCTTCATGCATCCTGAACTGAAGGGAAAGAATATTGCCGTTATTACCCATGCTGGCGGGCCAGCCGTTATGCTTACCGATTCACTATCGAACAATGGACTTGAGGTTCCACCAATTGAAGGGCCCAAGGCAAAAGAACTACTTACCAAGTTATTCCCAGGCTCATCGGTGGCTAACCCTATCGACTTTCTGGCTACCGGCACAGCTGAGCAGTTAGGCTTTATTATTGATGCCTGCGAAAAGGATTTCGATAATATCGATGCCATGATAGTTATTTTCGGTAGTCCCGGACTATTCCCCGTTTACGACGTTTACGACCTGCTTGATGAAAAGATGAAGGTTTGCCGCAAACCCATATTCCCTGTTCTCCCCTCGGTTATGAACGTAAAGAATGAGATTGAACACTTTATTGCTAAAGGACGAATTTTCTTCCCCGATGAGGTGTCGCTGGGTAATGCACTGGCAAAAATATACCACACGCCAAAACCTGCACCTGAAAAACTTACTTTACCTAAGGTTGATGAAAAAGCCATTCGCGAGGTTATTGATAAAAGCAATAATAGTTACCTAACACCCGATGCCGTTCAGCGGCTGCTCGATGCTGCCGGAATACCCCGTGCAGGCGAAGCAGTTGTTACCTCTGCCAACGATGCTGCTAAAGCAGCCGAGGAATTAGGTTTCCCCGTGGTTATGAAGGTAGTTGGCCCTGTGCACAAGTCGGACGTTGGCGGAGTACTGTTAAACGTGAAAGATGCCGAAACGGTTCGAAAAGAGTTTGACCGAATGATTAAGATTAAGGATACTACGGCCATCCTCATTCAGCCAATGCTTAAGGGAGTTGAACTTTTTGTTGGTGCAAAACGCGAAGATAAGTTTGGACACATGGTGCTTTGCGGACTCGGCGGTATTTTCATCGAGGTGCTTAAAGATGTTAAGGCTGCCCTTGCTCCAATTGATACCAACGAGGCGCTCAGCATGATTCAAGGGCTTAAGGGTTACGGCATAATGAAGGGCGCAAGAGGACAAGAGCCTGTAAATGAACCAATATTTGCCGAAATAGTTAGCCGTATATCGGCATTAGTTACTGTTGCACCCGAGATTTTTGAGATGGACCTTAATCCCTTGCTAGGCTCAAAGGATAAAGTGGTAACCGTTGATGCACGCATTAGGATTGAAAAAGAATAAACCATGAACCTCAAAGAAAAATGGAAAAGCCTTTCGGCCAATGAGAAAATGATGATTGGACTTGCCATTATCCTTATCATACTCATTTCTACACGCTATGAGTATATATGGGAACAGGTAAAGGCTGGTTTTGGACGATATTTTAACCACTAAAACAGAACAAGGTGAAACGAATAGATTTATACGTATTAGCAGGAACCGTATTGTTCCTGCTTCCCTTTTTTGTGTCGGAAACGGTTTACAACTTTTATGTTGATTTTAACGCTAATCATGGAATGGTAACCAGCTTCATAAAGTTTGCCCTACTGGCAACCTTTGGCGAAGCAATCGGGTTAAGGATTAGAACTGGCAACTACAATCAACCCGGTTTTGGGCTGTTGCCAAGGGCAGTTGTATGGGGCTTCCTGGGACTTACCATAAAGTTAGCCTTTGTGCTTTTTGCAACGGGTGTGCCAGCATTCCTAACCTACATGGGTATGGAAAATGCCTCGCAAGCCATTAAGAGCGATTTTACGGTAGCCAAAGTTTTGGTTGCTTTCAGCATCAGCCTATTTATGAATATTATATACGCCCCGGTAATGATGACACTTCATAAGGTTACCGATACGCACATTATGAACAACGGCGGAACCCTTACATGCCTGATAAAGCCCATACATTTTGGCGAAATTCTTGCTTCAATAAACTGGAAGGTTCAATGGAGTTTTGTTTTTGCTAAAACAATACCTTACTTCTGGATACCGGCTCATACCATCACATTCCTTTTACCTGCCGATTTTCAGGTTCTATTTGCAGCCGTTTTGAGCGTAGCATTAGGAATTTTCCTTGCAGTGGCAAGCCTTAAAGGCAGTGGCAAATAAATATCTGATAAAAAAATGTTATTTTTACATCAACCGAAATACTTTGAGATATGAAAAAACGAATTGGAATATTTTACGGACCAACAGGAGGTTCAACCGAGAAGGTGGCTCAGCTAATAGCCAAAGAACTTGGAGCGATAGCTGACTTACATCCCATAAAAGAAGCAACGCCTTCAATGGTAAATAATTACGATATTATCATTTTTGGATGCTCAACCATCGGCAGTGAGACATGGAATGGGGAGTCCTCAGTTTCAGATTGGGATAATTTCAGGCCTGAACTGAAAAAAATACAGGTTCAAGGTAAACTCTTTGCCTTTTTTGGAACGGGCAATTCGGTTACCTATCCTCGAAATTTTGTGGATGCAATGGGCGTGCTTGCCAAAGATTTAATTGCTCAGGGAGCAAAAGTGATAGGCCAATGGCCTACCGATGGTTATAACTTTACTGATTCCGAAGCGTTGATTGATGGCAAGTTTATCGGCCTACCAGTAGATGAAGATTACGAAGCCGACAAGACCAATATTCGAGTAAAAGAATGGGTCGAATTGGTTAAAAAGTCTATCTAATTCCCGATAAAAAAGTAAGAGCCACAGTGTGGCTCTTTTCTTTTGAATATCAACCTTTATGGTAATGAATTCTTAAAATTCTGGTATCGGTCGGCATAGGTATTACCAGTTTTGCTACCAAGGCTCTTCCATACATCATCAATATTCTTGAGTCGGTTCTCATCCGAAGGATGGGTGCTCAGGAATTCAGGAATTTTTTGGGTGGAGCCCAACATCTTTTCAAAAAAGCCAGCCAGTTCGTGGGGATGGTAATCGGTATCGCAAAGGTAGGTTACAGCGTATTTGTCGGCCTCATACTCGTTATCGCGGCTATACTTGAGCATGGTTCCGCCAAGGGCTAACTGCGATAGTATCTGCTCAAGCTGCGAAGGATTATCGCCCATAATAATGGATAGCAACATGCTAAATCCATACTGGCGAGTTAGCATTTGTGTGCTATGACGCCTGTCGGCATGGGCTATTTCGTGAGCCATAACACCGGCCAGCTGAGCCTCGTTATCTAAAAACTTTATCAGTCCGGTGTAAAAATACAGGTAACCACCGGGCGCAGCAAAAGCATTTATCACATCATCATTATGAATAATTTTCACTTGCCAGGGGAACGTTTTTGAATACCTTAAATCATCCGATTTAAGAATGGCACCCATTACCCTTTCGATATGAGTATAAGCCTCGGCATACTGTGCCCTATCAAGTATTGGGTATTCATTAGGATTTGCCAAAATTGTCGAATCGAGCTGGGCACCAAACTGGATATCCTGCTCAAGGGTAAAAAAATTGATGCCATCGTCGGAACAGCTGCTAAGCATCAGCAAACTGGTTAAAACCAGAAATATTCGTTTCATAATTCGATTTTTTAATTTAACGTAACCAACAAATTATCAGCATGATAAAAAAACATCTAACATCAACCTTAATTTGTCGAGGCAAATTTAATATATTAGCAAACAATATCAATTAGCTAAAATAAACCATTTGCCATTATGAACAAGGCATTACCTTTATAAGGTAAGCCATAGTTAAACTTGTATTTGAATCAGTAGATACAGACATTGTTCATTTTGACAAATGCTATTAATTAAACAACTTTTAGTGGTAACCTAAAATTACGGCAATTGAAATCGGAATTGGTTAATAGTTCTCGATTAAGCCTAAAAAAGATACTCTTGAGAATTTTTCTTTTCTCAGTAGTTCTTTTTTTTACAATCAGTATAGGCATTTCTTTACTATTTACCTGGATAAATCCACACTATACGTGGTTAATGGTGATAAAAAGGCATACATCGGAAGCCAATGGAGGGGCGAGCCGTTTCCGGCAACAATGGGTAAGCATCGACGAAATTTCGCCCGAGATGGTGCTTGCCGTTATTGCCGCTGAGGATAATAAATTCATGGAACATAACGGGTTTGATTGGGAATCGATAAAAAAAGCCAGAAAATATAATCAAAGGGGTAAGAAGTTGCGTGGGGCAAGCACAATATCGCAGCAAACTGCAAAAAATGTATTTCTGTGGCCTAAACGGTCGTGGGTTCGTAAAGGACTGGAAGCTTACTTCACCCTGCTTATTGAGACTTTCTGGACTAAGGAACGAATCATGGAGGTTTACCTAAACATAGCCGAAATGGGTAAAGGGATTTACGGCGCAGAGGCTGCGGCAAGAGAATACTATGGGAAACCCGCATCGCTTCTCACTCGCCACGAGGCAGCCATGATTGCCACTACCCTTCCTGCACCATCAAAACGTAACCCTGCAAGGCCAAGCAGCTACATGGTAAGCTACCAGCGAAAAATCCTGTGGAATATGTATAACATTGGAAAAATTGACCTAAACGAAACCGAACAGAAACCAACCCGATAAAATATTTTTCATGTTCAAGTTCATAAGATACCATGTGTTGCCAGCTGCAATTGTTTTTACTTTTTTATTTATCCATCCCGCATATGCTCAGTTCAACAAGGCATACTTTTTTTACAAGGGCGAGGAGTTAATTTCAAATGGAAACTATGCCGAGGCCATACCAATCCTAAACACCCTTTTAAATGCAGATTCAACTATTCACGAGGCTTGGTTCTTACGAGGCGTTGCACGTTACTATCAAAACGATTTAGTAGGATCACAAAAGGATTTTGGTAAATGTTTGAGCATTAACCCATTGTTCTCGCAGGCTTACCAGTATACTGCCATGGTTTTTGAGCAAATGGGCAAGCACCCCGAAGCTATAGAGAGCATAAAGAAAGCCATAGAGCTACGCCCCAATTCAGCCCAATACCTTTTCACCCACGGTGTGATACTTTTTCAGCAGGAAAAATATTCCGATGCCTTAGTGGCCTTTAACCATGTAATTAAGGTTGATGAACGCATACCCGATGCATGGCTGAACCGTGGAACAACCCGATTGATGCTATCCGACAGCATCGGTGCTTTAAACGATTACACTACCGCCATAAATCTTAACCCATTCAGTGCAATGCCTTACGTTCGTAGGGGTGCCCTTTACGCCCAACAAAAAAACTATTCGATAGCCATTCAGGATTTAAATCAAGCCATTGCAATTGATAGCATGCATGCTCAGGCTTACTTTACCAGAGCACTGGTTTACTACTACCAAAAAGAACTGAACCAAGCGCTTACTGATTTAAACAAGGTGTTGCAAATTGAAAGCCGCAATACGCTAGCCCTGTTTAACCGGGCAATCATAAACTATGAGATTGGCAACGCCGAAGCAGCCATCGACGATTTGACCCGATTATCATCAATTATTCCTACAAATGTGCTTGTTCATTACTACCTGGCATCAATCCGTTTTGAACGGGGCTACCTGCCTACTGCCCTTGAAAATATCAACAAAGCCATTGAGATTTTTCCACAGTTTGCCAACGCTTACCTACTTAGAGCGGAGATTAAGACCAAAAAGGGTGATTTAAAGGGGGCTGAAACCGACTTTGCCCAAGGCAATAGGTTGGCCCAGGAATACCGAAGCAAGGCCGGCAACGATATAAATTCGATTATGGATTCTACCGGTAAGCTAAAACGCTTACTCTCGCTCGATGAGGAGCTCGATTTAACTTCATCCATTAGCATGGAACAGCTCAGAAGCCGAATACTTACAATTATTTACCCAATAATCACCCTAAAAATTGATGCTGCGCAAAATGTAAAACCCCGGAACTGGCAAAGTTCAAACCTCAGGCAAATGCTAGCCTCAGCAGGCTGCAATGGCTACACTCTTTACTTTGACTACGACAGCATTGACCAGCAACCCAAACCCGAAACCATTAATGCCGATTCCCTGTCAGGGGTTTGCATAGCCTTGCTGAATCTCCAACGGAACCAATATACCTTGGCTATGGATAAACTAACCGAAATGGTTAATTCCGATAGCACTAATACCCTGATTAGGTTTGCCGAGGTTTTGGCACGAATCAGAATGACCCAGTTTGTTGAAAATGTTAGGAACAAAACCATGCAAAACGAAAGCAAAAACCGCACTCACGAACAAAATGTTAACGAGTCATTTATCATAGCAGCCAACGACCTGAAAAAAATAGCAACAGAGAACAACTTTGAAGGTATAGTAAGCTACAACGTTGGCGTCATGTGCATGCAAACCGGAAGTAATGACCAAGCCACTGAATGGTTTACCAGCACCATCAATCAAAATGGACTTTTGCATGGGGCTTGGTATAATCGCGGACTACTCTACTTGATAAATAATGAAACATCAAAGGGTTGCGCCGACCTCAGGAAAGCCGTTGATCTTGGCAATAATCAGGCCTCGGAATTGTTATCAAGGTTCTGTAAAAAGTAAAACCCTGCATAATGAATGCAGGGCTTACAAAAAATTCGAAACCTTTTTTTAAAAGTATAAGTCGCGCTCTCCTGCTTTAATCCGATCGATTCGGCGACGAATTTCAAGGGTGTTTTGATGGCCTTCGAGTTCGGCAAGGGTTTTCTCAATCAGCTTATAGCCCTTCTGCTGAACCTCGGGATTGGCATAGTCAACCAGATATTCGGTAAGGGTTAGCAAGGCGTTGGGTGTGCAGTATCGCTTAATAAACCCCGGAACCGAAAATTCCATGAAATGCTCACCGGTACGCCCTAAGCGGTAGCAAGCCGTGCAGAACGAAGGGATATAGTTGTGGTCAATTAGCTCATCAATTATCTCACCTAATGAACGGTTATCGTTAATCTCAAATTGTTCCTTATTAAGGTCTTGATGCTCATTCTTTGAGGCATGATATGAACCCAACTCCAGCTTGGTGCCACCATCAATTTGCGATACACCAAACTGAATAACTTGCCTACGGATATCAGCTGGTTCGCGGGCAGTAAGTATCATTCCTGTATATGGCACAGCCAAACGTAGAATGGCAACCAGCTTTACAAAATCGTTGTCGGAAACAAAATATTTATCGGTGATGTTAAGGCCCGATGCCGACTTGATACGGGGAAACGAAATGGTATGAGGTCCAACGTTGTAGCACGCCTCAAGGTGATTGGTATGACGAACCAAGCCTAAAACCTCGAAACGCCAGTCGTAGAGGCCAAAGAGGGCTCCTATGCCAACATCGTCCAATCCAGCTTCCTGTGCACGATCGAGTGAGGTTAAACGCCACTCAAAATCTTTCTTTTTACCCGAAGGGTGATACCAGGTATAGGCCTCAGGATGGTAGGTTTCCTGGAAAATTTGGTAAGTGCCAATTCCTGCCTCTTTCACTTTACGGAATCCTTCAATATCGAGCGGGGCTGCATTGATATTAACCCTACGGATTTCACCATTTTTCTTCTTTATGCCATACACCAGCCTAACGGTATGGGCAATGTAATCGGCTGAGTATTCAGGATGCTCGCCGTAAACCAGAATTAAGCGTTTTTGCCCGTTATCCTCAAGAGCCTCAACCTCCTGTACTATCTCCTCATCGGAAAGTGTCATGCGCAGGGCATTTTTATTCGATGCCCTAAAACCACAATACTGACAATTGTTAGTGCACTTGTTGCCAATGTAAAGCGGAGCAAACAAAACAATTCTATTCCCATAGATACGCTCCTTGAGCGTACGAGCGCCCTGCAGTATCTCCTCAACCAGTTCGGGATCGGTGGTGTTTACAAGTATGGCAACCTCTTCGAGGTTTAGCCTGTGCTTGTCGAGCGACTTGGCAATGATTTCACGAACCCGCTCTTTGGTGGGTTTTGCATTGTTTATGTATTCCCAAATTTCATCGGCATCGATGAAAGGCTTCATGCGCTCATCGGGAATGCGGTACTTTTCCGGATTAAATTTCATGGCTCTATATCAGTTTAATAAGATTTATACTACCAAACTTACCTGAGCCTGATACCGGTAGGAAAGAGTTTAATGTAAACTACACCCCTTTTAGCATGAGGGTTTTAACCTGAACGCCGTTAAGCTTTCCGATTGGGCCGGTAAGAGCGCCAATTTCATCGGATGTCCCTTCAAGCACAAGCGATATTACATGAATGCCCCGTTGGTGGAGCGGTATGCCCTGACGGGCAATAATAATATCGGCATGAGCCGAAAGAATTTGATTCAGCCTTGAAGCGCTCTCGCGGTTCTCAACAAGAATTAGTGCAGCTCCGATTCTCTTTTCCATCAGACTATCTCCTTTGGATCAGACTCATTTTTCTGAATCCTTGGCGGCAAATGCTTACCTACCTCAGATACAGGATTTGTATTTCAAAAAACCTAAATACTTATACGATTATCTACGCAACAAAGATACGCTAAAAAACGATTGGCTGGCAATGATAAATATCATTATTGTTAATAAATTAACTCATCAACCTGTTTGGCTGCATTTGTAAGCTGTTGGAATAACAAACGGCTATCGGAAATGTCAATTTTATCGGCTACCTGCTTATGGAAATAGATGTAGGCATCGGTGCTGTGAAGCACCCCATCAAAATTGAGGATGTGGAGTTCCACATTCCTGGTCAATACGGGGTTTAGCTCTGAACTATCACCGTTTGCCCAAATAATTACCATTGCACGGTACGAGGATTTGTTCCATTCCAGCGATACGGCATAAATGCCCTCAGGGGGAATGAGTTTACCTGCCTCCTCAATTTGAACCGTTAGGGTTGGAAAGCCCGCATCTCCGAATAAATGAGAACCTTTGCCTAACGCCCCAATAATCATGTAGTAATGATCGAGGTATGCATTTGCCCGCTGGATTTTTCCCTCGAGCAATGCCTTTCGGATAGTGGTAGAGCTAACCGTCTCCTGCTGAATATCCTGCTCGGGTATCTCCTCAACCATAAATTTTAACTCCGAGCTCAACTGTTTAAGTTCCTCGTAATCGCCTTCGCGGTTGTGCCCGAAATGATGGTTAAAGCCAACAACAATGTATCGCGCATTAAGCTTGCTAATCAAGTAGTCCCTTATAAACTGAACCGACGAAATTTTAGAAAACTCCAGGGTGAATTTCACTATGATAAGATGATCGAGACCGGTTTTGCTAAGCAATTCAATTTTCTCGCGTTGCGACAGGATAAACATCAGGTTTTTCCCTGCGGTTTCAGGGTAAAGCACCTTGCGGGGATGGGGGTAAAAGGTAATAAGAACCGACTCGCCTCCAATGCTCCGGGCAATCTCATTGATCCTATTGATAATAACCTTATGGCCTAAATGAACCCCATCGAACGATCCGGTGGTAACCACCGGATTAGTAATTGCACCTACCTCATCGAAACCATAATGAACCCTCATTGCTGCCTTTTACCGGGCATAGCCCTGTTTAACAAAGTAAGCAACTTTTTCCATAGAGGTAATCATGTCATACTCCTCCAGGTAAACATTCTCGGGAACCACAAGGGGAATGGTGGTGAAATTAAGAATGCCCTTTATACCTGCTGCTACAAGTTGTTCAGCAACCTGACCTGCGGTGTCGGGTGGCGATGAGATTATGGCAATGGAAATATCGTTACGCTTTATAACCTCAGGAAGTTCCTTCATATGGTAACAGTTAACGCCGGAAATAACGCGGTTAACCTTGTTGGGGTCAACATCAAATGCGGCTACAATATTTAGCTTTGGGCGTTTACCATTAAAGTAGGTAGTTATAGCACGTCCTAAATTACCCATACCAATAACCGCAACGCTCAATCCTATTGGGTGATCAATGATATCGCCAATAACCTTAATAAGTTCCTGAGCATCGTAACCTTTCTTTTTCATGCTGGAGTAACCGATAAGCATCAGGTCGCGCCTTACCTGAACTGCTATTATATTGTGTAAACCGGCAAGTTCGTGCGAGTAAATGTGAGTTTTACCTTTTGCCAAGCAATTGAGTAGCGTTCTGCGGTACTCACTTAGTCGTTCAATGGTTTTTTCCGGTAGATTTGCCTTGTCCATAGTCCAATTGTTTCAATTTAACACAAAACTATTTAACTTTTCGCACATTACAAACGGCTGTTTTAAATAAAGTAGATTAAATGCCGTCATTTAGCGTATCGGAACCGGGTAAAGGAAATACGATGGTAAAGGTTGATCCCACACCGGGTTCGCTTTGAACATCAATTTTAGCGCCATATAAATCGGCCACACGCTTAACAATAGAAAGCCCCAAACCGCTACCGGTAACGTTTTTGCTCTGTGGATTTTTGATGCGGGTAAACTCCTGAAAGAGCTTAGGGATATCCTCGGGCTCGATGCCAATTCCTGAATCGGAAACTATAAGCTTAACCTCCAATCCTGATTTAGTAATACTACAATTAACCCATCCGCCGGGTTTATTGTATTTTACGGCATTGGATATAAGGTTATTCAATAAGATTTCCATGTCATCGGAATCGGCAAGCATGATAACGGGATCGGTTGTTTGCAGAGTAAGGGTAACATCGCGCTGAATGGCCAGGGGTGTCATGGTTTCGATAGCCGAACGGGCTACAAGGGTTAAATCGATTTCACGGAGGGTTCGTTGCCTTTTTCCGGACTCAATATGAGTAAGGTCCAGCAAATCCATAATTAGGCTCCGCATGGATTGGATACGCGCAAGCGAACGGTCGATGAAATCCATGTAGCTATCTATGTCATTGCCGGCCTGTTTTTCCTGCATCATCTTCAAATAGCCCTCAATTGCATTGAGTGGAGCCTTAAGCTCGTGCGATAGCACGGTGAGGAACTGAAATCGTACCTGTTTACCCTCGCGATGCAACTTGCGGGTCATGCGTCGCAGGAAGTAATGCTTGGTAATATTCTCAATGGACGATTTAAGTTCCTGAGGGGTAAATGGTTTGGGGACAAAATCGTAGGCCCCAATGTTTGTAGCACGAACAGCCAACTCCAACGATGCATAAGAGGTAATCATCATTACCAAAATATCGGGGTGATTCTCGTTGATGAACTGTAAAACCTCAACCCCTTGAATACCGGGTAACTTGTTATCGAGTAGCACTACGGCAGGGCTCGAATGTTTAATGATATCAATGGCCTCCTCGCCTGTGGCTGCTTCAATCACATTAAAGCCTATATCGTCCTCAAGGAACGGATAGCTAACCGTGAAATTCCGAAGAATACGGGTTACGCCGGAACGAATTCCGGGTTCATCGTCAACAACCAGAATATCTATTACTTCCATTTTATACCTTAAGCAATTTCAGTATTTCGCGATGCAATTGATCGGGGCGTATCCCTTTTTCCATATATAAATCGGCTTTAATCCACTGGCGTTCCTGTTCGCTTGAAATGCCAAACGACATGCCGGTCTCGGCCGATACCGCTGTTGCAATAATTACGGGAACGTCGGGATACATCCGTTTTAGCTTGTAGCTAAGAATAAAACCGCTATCCTCGTTCTCCATCATTAGGTCAAGTATGGCTAAATCGGGTTTGATATTCTTTAGGATATTCTCAGCCTCACGCTGACTTTCAGCGGTAACCACATCGAAACCCATTTTTTCGACATGAAACTTAAGCTGAAACAGGTAGTCGGTATCATCGTCAACTATTAGAATGGTTTTTCGTGAGCTAGCCATGGCTATTGCGTTTAATTAACTATTATCGTTTCCTAATTCGTTTTCTGCATTACGGGGCAGGGTTATCCTAAAGGTTGTTCCGGTAGGTCCCTTTTGGGGGTCGGTGTTGGACTCAACATCTATTTTGCCCTTGTGCATCTTTACAATTCCGTAGGTAGTGGCAAGACCTAAACCTGTTCCCTTGCCAATTCCCTTAGTGGTGAAAAATGGGGTGAAAAGCTTATCCATATTCTCCTCGGGTATCCCTTCACCAGTATCGATTACGCTGATTGAAATCTGATGGTCATCGCCGTCGATAACAATTGTAAGGTCGCCACCATTAGGCATGGCTTCAAAGGCATTTTTGTTCAGGTTTGTAAGCACCTGCATCATTTGCTCGTAATCGAGACTCGCCATCAGGTTTGAGGTTCGGCAAACCACATTGGTGGTAACATTCTTTGGGATAACAACCCCTGCAATGCTATCCTCCGCCAACTTTTTAACATTAACCTTTTCCACCTTAACCTGATTCTTGCGGGCAAAGTTTAGCAAACCGCTAACAATTTTCTTGCACCGTTCCGCCTGCGACGATATCAACTCTAAGTCCTTACGAAGGGGATCGTCCGGTTTACACTCATCGAGCAGGATATTGCTATACATCAAAACAACACCTAAAGGATTGTTAAGCTCGTGAGCAATACCGGCCGAAAGCTGCCCCATATGGGCAAGTTTTTCGGAATGCTTGAGAGCCTGCTGCATTTTTGCCAGTTTCTCATTGGAAATGGCTAGATCGTTGATTGATTCATGAAGTTCCTCAATAGCGTAAGGTAAACACATTTCAACCTCGGCAAGGCCTTCAACAATGGCTATAGCGTGCTCGGTGCAAGTATCGTAACCACATGCGCCACAGTTCAGGTGATCGCGAGGGGTAAACTTACCCATCTTGGCCAACACTTTGTTTATCTCATCATCGGTAGGCTTAGCTATTCGTTTATCATCGGGATTAAAGCTACGTGTAAGGTCAAGGTCTTTAAATTTTGATATGGCAAGTTCCCACTCTTTTAGCTGCTCAGGGGTTACCTTATTACGGGCATAGGAACTGATATAGGTTTTGCGCTCAAAACGTTTGCCTCCGGGCGACATGCCGGGCCCCATTATGCAACCCTCACAGCAAAGTAGCTCAAGGTTTTGTCCCTTCAGGTTACCCGATTCCCATTCCTTTATGGCTT